>DASXVI010000387.1:0-3339 GCA_036504315.1 Nitrospirota bacterium | reverse complement strand
AAGAGAGGATTGCCCGCTTGGAGGATATGGCCAGGGGCAGGGTATAAAACAACTTTAAATAGAAGCAGGTTGAAAGACAGGAATTGGCAAGAAGAGAGCTTAAAATAGAATCGGACGAGGACCTGAAGGTCTTATACGGCGAACTGGATAAAAATCTCCGGTATATCGAAGATATTTCCGGCGTGGACATAAAGGCCAGAGGCAACAACCTCTCTATCGAGGGCGAAGAGCTGGCCGTAATAACCGCCGAGAGGGTTATAAAGGACCTTGCCGGGCTTGTGGGCAGCGGATACGACCTCAAACTCGAGGATGTGAAGCTCGCAATGCGCGCCCATGAGGCGCATGACTCTATTTCCGTAAAGGATATATTTTCGGATACGGTTTTAATCGGTCACAACAAGAAGCACATCAGCCCCAAGACCGAGAACCAGAAAAAGTATGTCAAGGCTATCGCCAAAAACGACATAGTTTTCGGCATAGGCCCTGCTGGGACCGGCAAGACATACCTCGCCATGGCTATGGCTGTCGCGGCCTTCCAGAAGAAGGAAGTCAGCCGCATTATACTGACCAGGCCTGCCGTAGAGGCCGGAGAGAAACTTGGGTTCCTTCCGGGCGACCTGTTCGAGAAGGTGCATCCGTACCTGCGGCCTTTGTACGACGCGCTCTATGACATGATGGACCCGGACAAGGCCGCAAAGCTCGTCGAGAGAGGCACAATAGAGGTCGCGCCCCTCGCGTTCATGCGTGGCCGCACCCTCAACGACGCGTTCATAATCCTGGACGAGGCCCAGAACACCACCGCGGAGCAGATGAAGATGTTCCTGACGAGGATGGGGTTTGGTTCGAGGGCGGTCATAACCGGCGACATAACACAGGTGGACCTGCCGCCGGAGCGCGCATCGGGATTAATCGAGGTAACCAAAGTGCTCGACGGCGTAAAGGGAATAAGCTTCATCAAGTTCTCGGATGTCGATGTCGTCCGCCACAGGCTGGTACAACAGATTGTAAAGGCCTACCAGAGATACGAGGAAAGAGATGGCCAGCCTTAAAGGCGAACGCGCGAGGGCCGGAGCTGCGCTGCGCACCTCCCAGCCGAAACCGCTTGAGATCCAGAAGCCCCAGGTCGAGTTTGAAAAGACCGTCATGACCGAAAGGGCGAAGAAAGGCATGCTGGGGTTGGGTCTGGTTTTTGGACTGACCATGCTCCTTGCCGATTATGGGACCGTCGGCAGGCTCGACCTCCACGAGATTTTCGAATATTTCCTCGGCCTGTTCTTTATTGTTGCCCTCCCGCTGCATGTCCTCTACTGGGATATCCGCCGTTACAGGCGGGCGCTGACCCAGGACTTCATGAAACTGGTACTTATCTGCGTCATCCTCCTGGGTGTGGTGGCTATCTCCCGCCTCTCGATGGAGATGTTCTCGATGTTCACAGAGAGGATACCGGGTGTGGGCAAAGGCGCGGGCTACTACGCGATGCCTCTTGCGACGGCCGCCATGCTTGCCACGCTCCTTTTCGATATCCACATCGGAATAGTCGTCTCGATAGTGATGAGCATATTCGCCGGGATATTGGTCGCAAACGAGGCGCTGTTCTCGTTTTATACCTTTATGGGCAGCATCGTGGCGTCGTTCAGCGTCGTCCGGTGTTCCCAGCGTTCGGCGCTCCTGAAGGCGGGTCTTTACCTCGCAATAGCCAGCCTTGTCACCGGTATCTGCATGGACCTCTACCAGAGGGAACTCTTTTCAAAGCTCGGTGTCTACGACATGATGTCGGCCATATTCGGCGGCTTCCTTGTCGCGATACTTGTCTCCGGCATACTTCCGTTGCTTGAGTCCGCATTCGGGATGGTGACCGACATCAGCCTGCTCGAATACAGCGATTTAAACCGGCCCCTCCTTAAAAAAATGATGGTAACCGCGCCCGGTACATATCACCACAGCGTGATAATCGGGAGCTTGGCTGAGTCCGCTGCCGAGTCCGTGGGCGTGAACCCCCTGATGGCACGCGTGGCGGCTTATTACCATGACATCGGCAAAATAAAGAAGCCCGAGTATTTCATAGAAAACCAGGCTAAGGGCGAGAACCGCCACGACCGCCTGACACCGTCGATGAGCAGCCTGATTATCTCTTCGCACGTCAAGGACGGGTACGAGCTGGCCAGGGAATTCAAACTCCCGCCCCAGATTGCCGATATAATCCAGCAGCACCACGGCACCGCCCTTATGACTTATTTCTATGAGAAGGCGAAGGATGGAGAAGTAGACCCGGCTTGCGTGAACGTTGAAGACTACCGGTATCCCGGACCGAAGCCGCAGACAAAGGTAGCGGCAATCGTGATGCTCGCCGACGCAGTCGAGGCCGCATCGCGCGTGCTGGATAACCCGACCCCGCAGAGGATTGCGGCGCTGGTCGATAAAATTGTAAACAAGTTCTTCCAGGACGAACAGCTTACCGAGTGCGAGCTTACCCTGAAAGATTTGACAGAGATGAAGAAAAACTTTAACCTGCTTCTGTCCGGCATCTATCACCACAGGATAGACTACCCAGGCATGGGCATCCCTTCAGGAGGCAGAAAGGTTGCCGGCACGAATACAAAACTCCCAGAGGAGCATAAAGGTCCCGACTGGCACGCTGAAGAACTGGGCCGGGAAACTGATGTCGTATCTGGGACTCCAAAAGGCTGAACTCGGCATCCTGATAACCGGCGACCGGAAGATGCGCTCCCTCAACCGCGAGTACCGCGGCAAGGACAAGACTACCGATGTGTTATCCTTCCCGATGATGGAATGGCGCGACGGCAGGCTCCTTGAAAATCTGCCGGAGGGGATGCCGCTGTCATTGGGCGACATAGTCGTTTCGGCGCCGCAGGCTATGAGGCAGGCCGGAGAAATAGGCCAGAGCTTCGAAGACGAGCTGCGTTTCCTGATTGTCCACGGCATACTGCACCTTACGGGCTGGGACCACGAGCGAGGCGAGCTGGACAGGAAGCGGATGGAGAAAAGGCAGAGAGAGCTTGTTGCCGTGTTGAAAGGGCATAATGAAGCCCACTAACTGGTACCAGAGCGCGAATGTCGCGATAGAGGGGATCCTTCACGCCGCCAAGACGCAGAAGCATATGCGCTGGCATTTCCTCTCGGCTATCTTTGTAATCCTGCTCGGGCTTTACTTCGGCCTGGACAGGATGGAGTTTATCGGGCTTTCGCTTGCTGTAATATCCGTACTCGTGGCCGAGGTGTTCAATACCGCGATAGAAGCGGCGGTCGATATTGCTTCGCCGGAATTTCACCCGCTCGCGAAAGTTGCCAAAGATACCGCCGCTGGGGCCGTCTTTATTG
>DASXVI010000386.1:0-2026 GCA_036504315.1 Nitrospirota bacterium | reverse complement strand
CTGGGACATCAGGTTCACCGGAACCGTATAAGGCATCGCCTGTCCGACGACGGAGCCTTGCGTAACTTGTTTGATGACCATGAACGCCGCGAAAACGGCTGCGTACCCGGCGAACAAAGGCCAATTAAGCCTGTCGCAGTCGGGTTTGTTTTTGTCGCGGAAGATTAACCAGTAGAGTATGACGACGGCAGGCAGGCTTACGGCCATCTCCTTGGAGAGCAGTCCCGCCGAATAAAAGGCCAGCGAAGCAGCACCCCAGGCGGCCGCCGTTATCCTGGAGCTTTCCCTGCAGCGCAGGAACGCGTAGAACGAGAGCATCCAGAAGAGCGATGCCAGAAGCAGCGCCCTCCCGGAGATATAGGTTACCGTCGAGGTCTGAAGCGGGTGGATGGCAAACACAGCCGCTGCAAGAAACGCAGCCATCTCATACCGCGCATATCCCGACTGACGCAGTACCTTCCCCAATATGAGCATTAGCAGCAAGGCGTTAAGTACGTGCAGGGTGAAGTTTAATACATGAAAAGACCACGGCCTACCTCCTGAGACGGCGTAGCAAATCGCGTGGGATGCGATTGTGAGAGGCCTGTATCCGTTGAATTTAGGGTCGTAGCTAGCGGTCTTCGCCTCGGTGAAGAACCTCGGCAGGTTTTTCAGCGAACGGATGTAATGGTTGCTGACTATCTGCCGTGCGTCGTCGAACTGGAAATCGGCCTTGAAGGAATTGGAATAGGAAATGAAGGCGAGCGCAAGGATTGCCAACACATAAATGGCAAGCCTTGCCGTCGGATTTTTCAATGCAGGATATTTCTGAGAAGGCATCATGAGTCTATTTGTTAATTGGCCTGACTTTAAAATACTCGCAGTATTCCTGCATCTCCGCCCTATCGAGGACGCCGGTTTCCTGCGCCCTCCTGAGAGTGCCGGCGGGGTCTTTCTTTACCGCCTCCGAGACCATCCTGACGGCGGAGGCGAACCGGTTTATCCTCGCGTCCACCTTTCCCGGAAACAGGTACACTGCGAGCCGCGCGAAAGAACCGGCCACCGTGCTGTCGATCTTCATCCAGCCTCGCGCAACAGCGTCGAGCCTCCCGTCATGCACCGCATACTCCGGCGCGAGCACCATCCTGCCTTTGAAGCTTATCCCGAGCATGAATTTCCATCTGCCCGTTATCAGATAGACGCGCCTGCCGGGTCCGCGCGAAAGCAGCTCCATTTCCCCGGTCAGCTTCCCGCTGTCGTCGACGCTCCATACGCCGTCAGCCTTCTGCTGGACCGTATAAGGGTCTATCGAACCGTCTACCGCGCGGGCAAGCTTCATCGCAAGCCTCGGCCTGTCGAGCAGGAACTCGAACTCCCCGGCCGCAATCCCCATGCCCCTGATATCCGCGGAGCGGTACAGCGTGGGGGACTCTATCACCTCGCGCCCGGCAGGGCCCTTCTTGTCCGCAAGGATAACGGAGACAGGGTCGGCCGCAAAAGAGACGGCTGCGGCAACCATAAAAACAAGCAGCGCAGCAATAGATGCTGCCGGTATTTTTTTCGGCCCCATAGGCAGGCTCAATCTGTCCTTATTGTATTTCGTCAGATAAGCCTGACGGCGCGTCCCACCAGGTCGTACTCGTGGGCCTCCACGATTTCAACCTCCGCGAACCTTCCCGGCACGGCTTCTCCGTCCGTGATGTAGACGACTCCGTCGATCTCCGGGGCCTGGAAGCATGCGTGGCCCGCAAGCAGCAGTTCGGACTCCTCAGAAGGCCCGTCCACCAGGACCTTGAACGACTTGCCGACTTTGGCCTTGTTCTTCTTGAGAGAAATCTTGGCCTGGGCCTTCATGATCCGCTCTCGCCGCTCGGCCATAAGAGCCTCGCTCACCTTCTTTTCAAACTTGTAAGATGCCGCGTCCTCTTCGTCGGAATATGTAAAGACACCCAGGTGGTCGAACTCGGCCTCCTTTACGAACTTGAGCAGGCCCGCGAATGCTTCTTTGGTCTCCCCCGGGAACCCGACGAGCAGGGATGTGCGGAGA
>DASXVI010000385.1:0-3549 GCA_036504315.1 Nitrospirota bacterium | reverse complement strand
GTCTCGTTGTTCAAGTGCCTTTCGAGGTCCTTCTCGCGGAGCATATGCATGTCGTCCTTCTTTGCTTCGACGGCCTGCGGCTGCTTCACCTCGATATCGGGCTTGATGCCGGTGTTCTGGATAGAGCGGTCCTTCGGCGTGTAGTACTTCGCCGTCGTGAGCCTGAGGCCGGAGCCGTCCGACAGGCCGATGACCGTCTGGACCGAGCCCTTGCCGAAGGTCTGAGTGCCCATTATAACCGCCCTGCCCCAATCCTGGAGACATCCGGCGACAATCTCGGAGGCCGAAGCCGAGCCCTCGTTCACAAGGACCACGATAGGCACATCGGCCCTCGGGCTCTTGTTGTTCGTGAAAAACTCGTCCTTCTCGCCGCTTCTGCCCTTGATATAGACCACGAGCTTGCCCGGCGGCAGGAACTCGCCCGCAACATCGACCGCCATGTTCAGCAGCCCGCCCGGGTCGTTCCTGAGATCAACGATAAGGCCCTTTATGTTCTTGTCGTCGAACTCCTTGAGGGCTTTGTCGAGGTCGGTATCGGTCTTTTCCTGGAACTGGTTGATTTTGACATACCCGATGTCGCCGTCTATGAGCTTCGACTTGACGCTCTTTATCTTGATTACATCGCGCGTGAGAGTAAAATCCTTCGGCTTTTCAAATTCCTCGCGGAAAATCGAGAGGGTTACATTCGTCCCCTTTATCCCGCGCATCTTGTCGACCGCCTCCGTGAGGGTCATATCCTTGGTATTCTGGCCGTCAATCTTTACCACCTTGTCGCCGGCCTTGATCCCGGCGCGGTAGGCCGGAGTATCTTCGATTGGCGATATGACGGTAAGCATCTTGTCCTTGACGCCTATCTGGATTCCCAGGCCGCCGAACTCGCCTTTGGTGTCAACCTGCATTTCCTTGTACATTTCAGGCGTCATGAACGAAGAATGCGGGTCGAGGCTGTTCAGCATACCCTTGACGGCGCTGTAGATAAGGTCCTTTGTATTGACCTCCTCGACATAGTTTTTCTGCACCATCGAGAGGACTTCCGCGAATATCCGCAGGTTGTCGTAGGTCGCGTTGTCAGCCTGACTGTAACGGACCATGACGCTGCCGAGGGATATCCCGAGCACGAAAACGAAAGCAATTATTATTGAGGCACGCGTCTTTGTTTTGTCAAAAAAACCCATCTACTCCTCCTGAATCGTTTGAATCTCGCCCAGGCTCTTCAAAAATCAAAAAATCACCCTATCCGAGAGCAATTTCAGGTTCGAAAGCCCTTAACTTTAAAAAATATTATACTACGAAGCCCGTTTTATGGAAAGGCTTTTTTTCATTTCTTTTTGAGCCATCGGAGCGGGTCCTGCGCCTCCGAGCCTTTCCTGACCTCGAAATAAAGCGAGCTTCCCGACGCCCCGGCATCGCCCACCGTGGCAATCACCTGTCCGCGAGACACCTTTTCACCGGATTTAACCCTCAGGCCGGAAAGGTGGGCATATACGGTGTATAAATCGCCGCCGTGCCGAAGGATGGTAATAAGCCCCAGCCCCTTGAACGAGCTTGCGTAGGCCACGACCGCCGTCTCGACCGCGCGCACATCCGTGCCCCTGGCCGCCTGTATCTCGATACCTTTGCGGTAGATATAGGTATTGAACTCCTCGTTCATCTGCTTGCCGAAACCGCTTATCACCCTGCCGGATACCGGCCAGTCGAGCCCGGGCGCAAGGGACGGGACAGACGGCGGGAGCTGCTTTGCGGTCTTTGAGCGGGATTCCTCGTCGAGCTTCTTCAAGAGCTGCTGCATCTGGCGGCTCTGCTCTTCGAGGTCCTTCGCCGTCGCCTCATACGAGCTTTTCTGTTTGCGGATAGAGGCGAGCAGCTTCTGCTTCTCGTCCTCCTGGGCCTGCACCTTCCGCAGTTCGTTGTCGCGGGCCGTCTTTATATTATCGAATTTTTCCCGCTGTACCTTAAGTTTTTCGGAATACTGGCCAAGTTCGTCGATGTCGCCCTGGTAGCTGTCTATCATCCGCTTGTCGCGCTGGGATATTACCGAGAGGTATTTGTACCGTTTGAGGATGGAGCCATAATCGCCGGACAGGAGCAGCACCCAAAACCCGCCTGCCCGTTGGGTGATATACATCGAACGGAGCCGTGCAGACAGGTCGTCTTCCTTGCTTTTCATCTTTGCGCGGTAGGAATCGAGGTCAGTCTCGGTAACGCCTATTTCGCGGCCCATCTGGTCGAGTTTTGCTTCAAACTTTGCAACCTCGGCGCGCTTCACCGCGATGCTTTTGTCTATCCGGTCTATCTCTGCCAGTACCGAGCGCTCCTGCTTCTCCTTTTCCTTTGCCTTCTTCTTTACTCCTTTAAGCTCTTCCTGAATCTTTTTAAGCTCCTTCTGGCTCGCGGCGCCGCGGTCCTCCGCATGGGCGGGCATTACCCAGCACAACATAAGCAGGGCAGTGAAAGCAGGAAAAAGAACTTTATTGAAACTAATAGGCATTTGTGGATTTTAGCAGGTATCGCATTGGCAGGGCAAGAAATTATTGGCGGTCTATTTCAACTTGGCCTTTAAATAGCTTATCAGCTCCCCTTCCGCCCGTTCCAGCGTCTGGGTGCAGTCCACGACAAGCTCAGGGTTTACCGGCTCCTCAAAGGCTACATTCACGCCGGGCACGGGCGCGCCTTCTTTCCCTTTTTTATAGATATCGGCGGGGGCAAATGCGTCAACCCTCTTCGCTTCACGCTCGCGGCAAAGCTCTATCGGGCATTTGATGTAAATTTCATGGAAGTTCCGGATGTGTCTGCGGGCGGAGTCGCGCCAGGCACGGCGGTTTGCGGTAGCGTCGATGACGATGTCCCTGCCCTCCCTCGTCAGCACCATAGCGGTGTAGACGAGGGACAGGTACAGGTGGTCGCGTTCTTCTTCACTATATGTCGGGAGCGGGGTCACTATCTTGCGCATCTCGTCCATATGCAGCAGGACGAGTTCCGGGAACTCCCTCTTTGCGGCAAGGGAGAGGACCGTCTTGCCCGATCCGGGCAGGCCGGTCAACCAGAACGCATGGCCGCTCCGCATTTTTGTTACTTCTTCTTTGCCGGTGCCGGGTTCTTCTTGGCGGCCTCGATGGCCTCCCTCTTGCGAAGCTTGAGGGCCTGGTCCCTCCTGTGCTGTCTCCTGTTAAGCTCTCTGGCTCTTTCGCGCATTTTCGATTACCTCCTTTATCGTTAGTATTTACAGCCTCAGATTATATTCAGCCGTGCGCCCGATGTAAAGCTATTTATAGTTTATACCCTCTGGGCGTAACCATGTAATCGAGGAAACGGCAGGTCTGCGAGTTGCCCACGATGACCAGCGTCGTCATGTCCGCGTCCGCAACCGGCATATCGTCAAGGGTCGAGATGACAAGAGTCTCGCCCTCGCGGGTCGAGTCCTTTACCATCCCCACCGGCGTTTCGGGCTTCCTGTATTTTAAAATTATATCCCGCGCAAGGCCGAGGTTGTCCGGCCGGGTATTGCTCCTGGGGTTATAAATCGCGATTACGAAATCCGCCGAGGCCGCC
>DASXVI010000384.1:0-6245 GCA_036504315.1 Nitrospirota bacterium | reverse complement strand
TTGGTTCAGGATTTATTATTGCCAGTACATCCACATTCTTTTTCCTGGGCGACAGCTGCCGACCCGGCTTCCTTGAAAATATCCGCGGCATAGGCGTTCATTTTGGCCATAGCCCCTTTTCTTACTGTCTTACCCACCTCTATCGCTTCCATAATTTCCTGCTCGGAAGCGCCCTGCTCCAATGCCGAACTTACATGGTATTTCAGACAAGGCTGACAGTTGGCGGTTATTGAGGCCCCGACGGCAATCAATTCTTTTATTTTGGTATCCATGAATAGTCCTCCATGTTCTCCGGCCGTTTACCCGCCCTTTATAGCGGCTCCGTGCCGACTACCGCACATTTACCGTCTGTGAAATACTTCTTCTGAAAATACAGCGCAACATTGACAAGCCCTATCAGCACCGGAACTTCGACCAGCGGGCCTATGACCGCCGCGAAGGCCGCGCCCGAGTTTATCCCGAACACCCCCACGGCAACAGCTATCGCCAGCTCGAAATTGTTCGATGCCGCGGTAAAGGAAAGGGTCGCCGACTTCTCGTAGTTTGCGCCCGCTTTATAGCTCATGTAAAAAGAGGCAAAGAACATGACGATGAAATAGATAAGGAGCGGTACGGCGATCCTTAGGACATCCAGAGGCAGCCGCACTATATATTCCCCCTTGAGGGAGAACATGATGACGATGGTAAAAAGAAGCGCGACAAGCGTGACCGGGCTTATCCTAGGGACGAACTCCCTCTCGTACCATTCCCGGCCTTTAAGCTTCAGAAAAATTATACGGGTAAGCATCCCGGCTATAAACGGGATGCCCAGATAAATGAATACGCTCCTTGCTATCTGGGCCATGCCGACTTCCACAACCGCGCCCGACAAACCGAATACAGGCGGCAGGACGGTAATAAAGATATAGGCATATACCGAGTAGAAGAGCACCTGGAAAATCGAGTTGAACGCGACCAGCCCGGCGGCATACTCGCGGTCGCCGCAGGCCAGGTCGTTCCAGACTATGACCATTGCGATGCACCGGGCAAGGCCTATCATTATCAGGCCTGCCATGTACTCGGGGTAGCCTCGCAGGAATATCAGCGCGAGTGCGAACATCAGGGCAGGGCCGACAATCCAGTTCTGGACGAGCGACAGGACAAGGATTTTCCAGTCCTTGAAAACCCGCCCCATCTCCTCGTACCGCACCTTTGCAAACAGAGGGTACATCATCAGCATCAGCCCTGCGGCTATCGGGATAGAAGTCGTGCCCACCTGAAAACGGGAGATAAATTCCACCCAGCCCGGAAGCAGGAAGCCGGACAACACGCCCGCCGCCATAGCGATGAATATCCAGAGGGTTAAGTACCTGTCCAGAAACGAAAGCCTCCCCGACACCCTATCCATAAGTTCTCCTTTATATGCCTTTAGGATTGCAACAAGCCTTGCCGCCCGCCTTGGCGTCGAGAAAGGCATTCAGGCGCAACCTGTCGGCGGCTACCTTCTCCCCGTCTATCCGTTCGATGGCGGTCGGCAGGAGGACCCTGTTCAGCATACCGGACAGGTTCAGGTTGTAATGGTTCCATCGGCCCTGTCTGCGGTCGGTTATAAGCCCGGCCTCCTTGAGAATCCCCAGGTGGAACGATATGTTCGGCTGTGTCATATCAAGCGCGGCCGTTATGTCGCATACGCAAAGCTCCCCGTCTTCGAGGAGTTTCAGTATACGAAGCCTCGTTTCGTCCGCAAGCGCCTTAAATGACAGTACAAGTGCATCCAAGTAAACCTCCATACATAAATGAATGTTTATATATTAATTATTAAGAATGCGGTTGTCAAGAGGAAATTACAGGGGCAGGTCAAGCGTATCGGGGCTGTTGGTTTGTTCCCCCGTCTCGAAATTCGATACGCGGAGGCCGGCGAGCCTGACGGGCCTTTCCCATGGGAACTTGTGGAGCAAGCCAAGCGCGGCCCTCAGTATAATCCGCGCATCGTCTGTCGGGGCGTCGAGCGTGCGCGCACGGGTGTGGGTCGTGAAGTCGTTGTACCGGAGCTTGACCGTAACCGTCCTTGCGCGGAAACCCTCTTTCTCCAGCCTGAACTTCAAGTCCTCGGCCATCCATTCAAGCTCCTTCTTTACATCGAACTGTTTTGCGGTGTCCTTCTCGAATGTAGTCTCGCGGGACAGGGACTTCGGCTCCCATTCCGTAACGAGCGGGCTGTCGTCAACCCCGCGCGCCCGCTCCTTCATGCTCAATGCCCATCGTTCCCCGAATATCGGCGCGAGCATTTCGACGGGGGCCGCCGCCAACTGGCCCAGGGTATATATGCCTATCCCCTTCAGCCTCTCCTCGGACACCTCGCCCACACCCCATACTCTCCGGGCGGGTAGCGGCGCAAGCCTCGCCTCCGCCTCATCGGCGCGGATGATAGTCAGGCCGTCCGGCTTCTCCAAGTCTGAGGCGACCTTTGCGACCAGCTTGTTCGGCCCTATGCCGACCGAGGCAGTGAGGCCCAGTTCCGCCGTTATAGCGTCCTTCAGTGCGCGGCCAATCTCTTCCGGGCTTCCCAGCGGGCTGTCCGTAATGTCGGCGAAGGCCTCATCTATGCCCACTTCCTCGACGGTGTCGCTGAACCGCCTGAGTATGATCATCATGTCGCGCGATATTCGCGAGTACTCGGCAAAGTCAACCTTCAGGAAGATGCATTCGGGGCAGCGGCGGACTGCCTCCTTCAGAGGCATTGCGGAGTGGATGCCGTACTTGCGGGCGGCGTAGTTGGCGGTGGACACTACCCCGCGCGTGTTCGGGTCGCCGGAGCCGCCGACGACCAAAGGCTTGCCGCGAAGCTCCGGCCTCTTAAGCTCCTCTACCGACGCAAAGAAGGCGTCCATGTCTATGTGAAGTATTGTGCGCATATGTACCAAAATGAAAAGGGCCTTTCGGCCCTTTTATTCTATCACTTTTTCGCTTCCACCCAGCAGTGCGGGTCGGGCGAGTTGAAGTCCCCGGTCATCGCGTATGCCCGCGCGGAGCATCCGCCCAGGCAGTCTTCGTAATGTTTGCAGGTCTTGCACTTCTCCTTAGGCTCCTTGTTGCGCATCCGCTCCAGGACCTTGCTGCCGTCCCACAGGTCCTTGAGGTCGTCAACCAGCAGGTTGCCTATGACTACCGGGATAAAGCCGCATGGGGTAACATCGCCGTTCGCGCGGATATTAAGCGAGAGCTTGCCGCAGGTGCTGCCCTTCACGATGGTCTGCTCCGGGGCCTTATGTATAGAAGCGGTGATGGGGTCGTCCATAGATATGCGGATGCCGGTCTCTTTCGCCCGAAGCTCGATGGCCTTCATGTAGAAGTCGCACCACTCCTCCGGGCTTAAGTCCAGCTCGTCCTTGTTCGTCATGCCCATGCCGGTGCATTTGTAGTTATGCAGCGAAATCTGCTCCGCGCCCATCGACTTCGCCTGCTCGACCAGCAAATCAAACTCCTGGTAGTTTATCCGGCATATGACCGAAGACACCGTCAGCCGCACGCCCTGCTCTCGCAGGAACTTAGCGGCCTCGATGGCGCGCTTGTGGCTGCCCGGCGTGTTGCGGAATTTGTCGTGGACCTCAGGCTTTGTACTGTCTATTGAGATGCCGACCGTCTTGAACCCCGCCTCTTTGGCCTTGCGCGCGTTTTCCTCGTTCATCAGGAATGCGTTTGTGTTCATCGAGACATTATATCCAAGCGAGGTCGCATACTCCGTCAGCTCGAAGAGGTCCTTGCGCAGAAGCGGCTCGCCGCCGCCGTAATTTATGAAGGGCACCTTGTATACGGCGACTTTGCGCATTATCTCTTTTATCTGCTCGGTCGAAAGCTCCGCCATCTTCTCAACGCGCGAGTAGCAATGCTTGCAGCTGAAGTTGCAACTGAAATTGAGCGTCCAGTTTATCGTTATCGGCGCCGATGGTATCCTGCTCTTATTGCTCATACAAAATCCAGCCTCTGTCTGCCAGGTCGGTTAGAAAATTATGGACATCCGACTCAATCGTCGGCCTGTCCATCTCGAATGCTTTCGCGATCTCGTCAACCACCGCCGACTCGTCCCTGCCGTCAAGCAGCTTCCATATCTCCGCGCCGAGGATGTTCAACTGGTGCATCATGCCGGATACAATCAGCAGCACAGTACCTTCACAAGAGGCGTCCTCGCCGCGCTCCATCGCGCCGATTACTTCCTCCCTCGCGTCTTCCTCCTCGCGCCATACTACATCGGGGTTTCTGCGGATATTCTTCATTAATGGCTCCATTTTATTGCTGAGGTACTTTATCTTTCAGTATCGGCTGGATAGCCACCTTGCCGACGAACTTGTCGCGTTTTTTGTCGAATATCTTGGCCCTGATTACCTTGAGGTCTTTCGACCCCCACCAGTTTAGCCGCGCATCGACATCGTTCTTCTGTCCGTCTCCGAGCTTCAGGTTATACTCTGTGTTGCCGTAGATGTTGTTGTATTTTATGTACGAGCCGTCGGCATCGTCGCGCATGAATATCCCGGTGCCGTTGCCGGTGATAGTGTTGTGGTGTATCTTCGGGTTTGACCGCCAGTATCGGATACCCGTATCAAGGCCCGTGATGGTGCAGCGCGTAATCTCTATCGCCCCGCCAAGCCCCCGGATGCCGCCAGCGCTGTTCCTGGTGAATGTGCATCCGGCAACCTTCAGGGCGCTGTCGTGCAGATGAAGCCCCCATGTAGCGTATGTGAAGTCGCAGTTTGTGAAAGCGCTGCCGGGGCTTGCTATAAGCTTTATCTCGCCCCAATCCCCGCCCGCCGGCGCATCCTCGGCCGAGGTAAAGACTATGCGGGCTTCCGGCGTACCTTTCGCATCTATCGTACCGTTCACCAGTATCCCGGCTTCGGGAAAGCCTTCGTCGTCAAGCTTGCCTTTGGCAAAGGTCACCCGCGTGCCGGGAAGTATCCTGAGTTTCACGCCCTTCTCGACGACTACCCTGTCGTCAACCTTTACGACCCCAGACCATGTCTCGTCCACAGTAATCTGGCGAGCAGAGCACAGGGCCGGAGTTGCCAGCAACAGGATAAGCGCAAATACTACGGGACCGGGACGCATATTTCCCTTTCACTGGCAGATAATATTTTGTGCGCCATAACCGGCTCGACATTAATAACACCTAAAGTCTCGTCCTGCTCTTTGTCGAAAAGCGTTGCCCTGACGGCCTTTACATCTGTCGTACCCCACCAGTTCTCTGCGGCATCCACGCCGGAAGGGTTCTCTTCCGCCATGCCTATATTGTATTCCTTGTTCGCGTATATGTTGTTGTAGTTAATCTTTAAAGGCGGCGCCTTGTACAGGTATATGCCCTTGCCGTTTCCGGTAATGTCGTTGTACTGGACACGCGCGTCTATGCTTTCACGGAGCCACATACCGTAGAACTCGTTGTCCGCTATCCTGTTGAACGCGATGTCTATCTTACCGTAACGGATGGATATGCCGGACTTGTTGCCCACTATTGTGTTGTGCTCGATGAACATCACTACCGGGTTGTCGTAGTCTTCCTTTTTGCCTATTATGGCGGTCCCGTTATTGGAAAGCACGCAGTTAAGCACCGCGACCGATGAGGAATGGTTGTGCACCGCGTTGTAGGCGTAGTATATGTGACAGTACTCGATTACGTTGCCGTTGGTCCCGAGCAGGTTTATCGCGCCCCATATGCCCGGCCTCGGCTGCGGGTCCGCCGACGTGAACGTAATCGGCTGGTCGGGCGTCCCTACGGCTAAAATCCTGCCGCGCACTATTATCTCGGCGCCAGGGAAGTAAGGGTTCGACGTGCCGAGCAGCTTGCCCCCGCCGTCGCTGGCGAGTTTGTTCTCTATGGTGTCAAACCTGACGAAGGTGCCGGGCAGTACCGTGAGCGTTGCGCCTTCCTTCACCAGCACGTCACCGGTTACCCTGATGTTTCCAGACCAAGTCGTGTCCTTGTCTATCGTGACAAGTCCGATGCTCTTCTCGGCAAGGACGCCCGGCTTATAGGCCTCTACCCTGGACTCTACCGACGCGCACCCTGCTGCGAATAAAAGCGCCAGCACGGACGATATTAAAAGTGACCTCACTATGAGCCTCCTTGAAATTATTACTGGGATATACTATCTTCCGGCCTTCAGCTTTGCCGCCGCCGCGTCGAGCCGCAGCTTTACTCCGGCGTCCTGCCTGACCTTCATCGCCTTGCCGTACCAGTCCACCGAGTCCTTGAACTTTGCCTCGCGGTCAGATAC
>DASXVI010000383.1:0-8093 GCA_036504315.1 Nitrospirota bacterium | reverse complement strand
CAGACCGGCCTGTTTTGCGGTCATGGCGTTCATCGGCGAACCGCCGCCGATGAGCTTGTACCGGGCGCGGATGGACGGCAGTTTCTTGAGCGATATATACAGGGCGAGCGGGTAGCGGACAAAACCGGGCGCGCCGATAATCAGCGGGTCGGAGAAAAGCCTGAAAAGGTAGGGGAATATGCTGCCGAGAGTGGGAGGGTCCCCCATAGTCATCAGGAGCACGCCGGTTTTCTTGTTGTCCGACATCTTCTTAAAGCCTCTCTTCTCGTGCAGGCGGATTAATTTTCCCATTTACTATTAATCGCCATCCGCCGGATAAAATTAAGCGATAATTTGCTGGCGGCTGGAGTTGTTGATGGGAAAGATTAGAGGGCCTGCCTGCGCAGACCCCCGAGGTATTCTTGGAAAGCTACCTTGCGCCGTACTTGTGGACGAACTCGACCAGGGCCTTAACATTCTCTACCGGGGTCTCCGGTACAATGCCGTGGCCGAGGTTGAATATGAGGCCGGTCTCGCCTGCCTTCTCTATAATCTCCTTGACGCGGCGCTCTATCTCCGGTATCGGGGCGAGGAGGGCTATCGGGTCGAGGTTGCCCTGGACGGCCTTGTCCATGCCGACCTGCCTTCTGGCCTCGTCGATTTCAATGCGCCAGTCCACGCCGATGACGTCTCCTCCGCTCTGCGCCACCAGCGGCATAAGCCCCTGGCTGTTGCCGACGAAGTTGATGACCGGCACGAGCGGGGAACGGATACCGTCGATAACGCGCTTGGTGTACGGGAGGACATATTCCTTGTAGTCGCCCGGCGCGAGTATCCCGCCCCATGTGTCGAATATCTGCAGGGCCTGCGCACCCGCGTCCTGCTGGGCTCTCAGGTACAGGATGACTGTCTCGGTAATCTTGTCCATCAGCGCCTTGTAGACTTCCGGGGCGCCGTACATCATGGTCTTCAGCTTCTGGAAATTCTTGGAGCCGCCGCCCTCGACCATATAGCTGGCAAGGGTGAACGGGGCGCCGGAGAAACCTATGAGCGGCACGCGTCCGTCAAGCTCCCTGCGGAGCATCTTAACCGTCTCGATGACATACGGCACATCTTCGTAAGGGTCTATAACGCGGAGCGCGTCAACATCTGCCTTGGTGCGTATCGGAGACTCGAAGACCGGGGACGGGTTGAAGTCCAGCTTCATGCCCATCGGCTCGATCGGGACGAGGATGTCCGAGAAGAGTATCGCTGCGTCCACTCCCAGGATGTCTATCGGCTGGAGCGAGACCTCCGTGCAAAGCTCCGGCGACTTGCAAAGCTCGAGGAAGGTGACCTTCGAGCGGACCGCACGGTACTCGGCCATGTAACGCCCCGCCTGCCGCATGAGCCATACCGGGGTCGTATCGACTTTTTCTCTCCTGCACGCTTTTAAGAACCTGTAATCTGTGGACAAGGTTTAAAACTCCTTCAAGAATAAAATTATAAAAAGCAACCAGCGCAAGAACGCGCCCAAAGAACTTTACTTTTTTATTTCACCGGTATACTTTGCCGGGACATAGTTGCAGAACGGCTCCTCTTCGAGGTAGTCGCCGTATACCGCGTCGGCGCGGGCGCGGCATCCTCCGCAGACATTTATATATTCGCACGAGCCGCACTTGCCCTTGTATTTCTTGAAGTCCCGAAGGTCGTGGAAAAGCGGTGCGGTCTCCCATATTTCCTTGAAGGGTTTTTCCTTCACATTGCCCGCCGAGTGCGGGAAGTAGCTGCACGGGAAGACCTCGCCCTCGGCCGTGATGAGGCATATAACCTGGCCTGCGAGGCAGCCTTTCGCGCCGCCGGTCGAGAACTTCAGAGTGCGCCTCGCGAGCTTGTCGCCCTCCTCGGCCAGCTTGTTCATCTGCGGCACGATGCGGTAATAGTGCGGGGCGCAGGTCGGACGCATCAGCATGTCCTCTTCGTGCTTCTCCGTCTCGTAGTGCCACTTAAGGAGCTCTTCGTAGTCCTCCTTCGAGATAAGCTCGGCCATAATCTCCTCGCCGCGGCCGGTCGGCACTATCATGAACATGTACCACGCCTTCGCGCCAAGGCCCTTGGCGACCTTCATCACCTCGGGTATCTCCTTCTGGTTGCGCTTGGTAAAGCTCGAATTAATCAGGAACTCTATGCCGTGCTTGTTGAACAGCGCGGCCGCGTTTGTAACGCCCGCGAATGCCCCCTGATAGCCCCGGAAGTTGTCGTGCGTGCCGGCCTCCGAGCCGTCGAGGCTCATCGATACCATCCTGATGCCGGAAGCCTTCATCTTCTCGCATATCTCGTCGGTGACGAGCGAGCCGTTCGTGGCGATGCACATCCGAAGGCCCTTGCTGGTACCGTGGGACGCTATATCAAAGAGGTCGGGCCGAAGAAGCGGCTCCCCGCCTGATAGGACTATGACCGGGGTCGAGAAAGACGAAATGTCGTCTATCAGCTTCCTGGCGTCGTCCGTGGAGAAGGCCGTGTCGTAAGAATTTATAGTGGAGTTGGAACGGCAATGCACGCAACTGAAGTTGCACCGCCTGGTGACTTCCCACGCAATCCATTTCGGTACGAATTCCATGCTCATACTCAAGGCTCCTGACTTAGAACTTTGTAATTAAATAGATTTATTATCATATCACAGGGAGAGGCTGCAAGGCAACAGGATAATGGGGGGAGCGGAGAGGTTCATCTGGGCGATAAACTGGTAACTCGCTGTTTTACTTGGGTTCCGGTTGAGCGGCCTCCTGCGCGCGGAGCTTCCTTATTGACTCACGCACCTTGTCCATAGAGCCGCCCGGCGCAACCGGCGGGAGGCAGGCCTTCCCCGAGCAGACATACATTATCGCCCCGCCGCCGTACTCATACCCAAGCTCGGCCAGCTTTTCGGCATCCCTGACCGGGTCCAGCACCTCTACCACTATCCCAGGCTCGTCGAAGGCCCTGGCCTTCTTTACCAGATCTTCCGTATCTTTCTCGCCGGTTTTGCCGACGACTATCAGTTCGTAAACGGTTCCCGGGTAAATACATTCCTGGGCGGGCATCTCCTCGGCCAACGATATGCCGGGAACCATGATTATGGATAATGCCATCGCGGCGGACAGGATAAAGCTTCTCATGCCCCCTCTTCCCCGTCATTCTTCTTGAGCCTTGTCCTGTCCATATAACCCTGGAGGATAATCTGGGCGGCGAGCATATCAACGACCTTCTTCCTCTTCGCCCTCGACACATCCGCCGTAATCATCGCCTTCTGGACGAGCGCCGTCGTAAGCCTCTCGTCGAACATGAATATCGGCAGCTCCGTCGCGCCTTTCAGCTTTTCAACAAACCCGAAGACCTTTTCGGACTGCGGCCCCAGGGTCCCGTCCATCTTCTTCGGAAGGCCCACTACAAACCCGCCTGCCTCGTACTCCTCTGCAATCTCCAGCACCTGTCCGACATCCTTGCGCCAGTTCTTCCGCATTATGGTGGTGACGCCCTGTGCGGTAAGCCCGATGCCGTCCGATACCGCGACGCCTATTGTCTTGTCGCCCACATCAAGGCCGATGAGCCTTGTCATCACAGCCTGCCCGAACGGATGATGCCCCAGACGAGCCAGAGCCCGAATATGCCGGCGACTACATAGCCGACAAGGCCCAGGAACGGATATCCGAAGGCATGGGTGCCTACTCTGGCATGGATGATAATGGACGAAGAAACCGTAATGCCCGCAATAATCATTGCAGCCGAGAGCCGGTTTGTCGAGCGGTCGAACTCCTTGATGAACTGGTCGAAATGGTTGACCTGCATCTTGACCGTTACATCGTCTTTGATAATTTTTGACAGGACGATGCGCACCTGCTTTGGCATCGTCTCGACGATATCGGTCAGGTCGTCATATTTGCGCTTGAGCTTTCGGGCAAGGCGGCGCGGCGAGTATTTTTTGCTCACCAACCGGGTAGCGTAAGGCTGCGCCACCTCTATGAAGTTGAAGGCCGGGTCGAGCTTCCTGCCGAAACTCTCGACGGTGAGAAGGGCCTTGTTCATCAGTATCAGCTCTCGCGGGAAACGGAGGCCGTGGGTGACGGCGATAGTGGTTATCCTCTCCAGATAGTCGCTGATATTTATCTGGCCGATCTGCATGCTGTAGAGCGGGTCGATAAGGTCTATCAGGTCGCGTTTGAAGGCTTGCTTGAACCTGTCGATATCGACCTCTTCTGTCACGAACCCCATCTTGATATACTGGCGGACGAGGCTCTCGAAATCGCGGTTTACGATTGCGAGGAAGGTATCCGCTATCGTCTCCATATTTTCTTCGGTCAGCCTGCCCACCATACCGAAATCGAGCAATGCAATCCTGCCGTCGTCCAGCACGAACATATTGCCGGGATGCGGGTCTGCGTGGAAGAAACCGTCCTCCAGCACCTGTTTGAAGAACGCGCGCGCGCCGTTGTTTGCAAGCGCCGGGCGGTCAAAACCCGCCCCGTCGAGAGCGGCGATGTCGGAAATATTTATGCCCGATATATGCTCCATCGTCAATACCCGGCGGCTGCAATACTCGGCAAATACCTTCGGTATGTAGACGGAGTCGCTGTCCTTGAAGTTGTGCGCGAAACGGCGGATGCTGTCCGCCTCTATGTTGAAGTCCATCTCGCGCCTTATCGTGCGGGAGAACTCGTCCACAATTACGGATGGGCTGTAGATGCGGGACTCGGTAACATGCCTCTCCAGCAGGCCAGCGACACCGTCGAGTATCGGGATGTCCTGCTCGATTTCTTCCTCTATCCTCGGGCGGCGTACCTTTACCGCTACTTCGGTCCCGTCGAGAAGGACGGCCCTGTGCACCTGGGCAATCGAGGCCGCGGCAATCGGCACTTTGTCGAAGTGCTGAAAAAGAGTCTCGACCGGAACGCCCAAGTCTTCCTCTATTATCTTCGCCGCATCCTTATAAGGGAACGGCGGCACTTTGTCCTGGAGTTTCTTGAATTCGTCGGCGTATGCAGATGTGATGAGGTCGGGACGGCCGGACAGTATCTGGCCGAATTTAATGAAAGTCGGCCCAAGCTCCTCGAATGCCTCGCGGAGCCGGACCGGCATCATGCGGTCGGCGGCGGGTTCAGCCTTCACCCCCCTGCCGATGGGCAGGTGCCTGTGCAGGCCCAACTGGGTGATGAAATGGCCGAAACCCTTGCCAAGGAAAACATGCGCTATGTGGCTGATGCGGCCTATGTTGCGGTATTTACGGCCGAACAGCAGTGCTCTGAAGGGCATTATCAGATCGTTTCTTCGCCCTTTGCGGACGCGTCGTTCTCAAGCTTCTTAACCCTTGCCGAGAGCTGCTGGACCTTCTTGCCCAGTTCGTCCAGGTCTTCCCTGGAGGCTATGTTCACCTTGTCAAGGCCCATGGCGATGCTCTCGTTCACCATCTTGTTCAAGTCTTCGGTCGAGACCTTTGCGCGGTCTACCCATTCCTTCATCAGCTTCGCGCCCTCGTTCTCGTTCAGCTCGCCCTTCTTAACGAGGTCGTCAACCAGCTCTTTTACCTTTTCCTGCACGCCGAGACCGGCGAGAAGCGTCTTGCGCACGAGTTCGTAGACCATGGCGACAACCTCCGAATGAGAAAGTACCAGAAAGAAAGCTATTTGCCCACTGCCATCTCGTAAACCTTGTCAAGCGCCTCGGGCAGCTTGGATGCGTCCTTGCCGCCGGCCTGGGCCATATCCGGCCTGCCGCCGCCGCTTCCCCCTACCGCCTTCGCCGCTTCCTTAATTATATCACCCGCCTTGAACCTGTCCAGCAAATCTTTCGTAACCATGCAGACCAGCGAGACTTTTTCGTCCTTTGCGGAACCCAGCAGTATCACCCCGGAGCCGATTTTGCCCTTCATCTGGTCGCCTAAGTTGCGCAGGGCCTCCATATCCATCCCGTCTTCCTGCCAGCCGATTACCTTTACCCCGTTTATCTCGCGGAGGCGGTCGGAGGCCAGCGGGTCCACGCCCGTACCCTTTGCCTGTATCTCGCGGATATCCTTCTTCAAATCCTTTATCTCGTCGATGAGCTTCTTTACCCGGTCGGCCACTTTCAGGTCCGTCGCCTTGACAATCCCGGCAACCTCGCGAAGCTCGCCCTCCTGCTCCTGCACCAGCCTGAACGCGCCCGCGCCGGTGACGGCCTCGATACGCCTGATGCCTGCGGCGACGCCCGATTCGGAGACCAGCTTAAACATCCCGACTTCTGAGGTGTTGCGCAGGTGCGTACCGCCGCAAAGCTCGGTCGAGAAGTCCGCGACCCGGACCACGCGGACGGTGTCCCCGTATTTTTCTCCGAACAGCGCCATCGCGCCGGTGGCCATCGCCTTCTCCGTCTCCATCTCTTCGACCGAAAGAGGCATCCGGTCAAGTATTTTCTCGTTCATCAATTCTTCGACGCGCTCCCGCTCGTGGCGGGAAAGCGGCGCGAAGTGGGTATAGTCGAACCTTAGCCTGTCCGGAGTCACAAGCGAGCCCGCCTGCTTGACATGGTCGCCCAGGACATAACGCAGCACGGCATGGAGCAGGTGGGTGGCCGTATGGTTCCTGCCGGTGGATATGCGAAGAGCCTCGTCCACATTCGCGGTAACGGCATCGCCGACCCTGACCCCGCCTTTTAAGACCTTGCCCTTGTGGGCAAACAGCTTCGGGAGCGGCTTTGTAGTCTCGGTGACCTCGAACCTGAAAGAAGCGCCCTCTATCGCGCCCCTGTCCCCCGCCTGTCCGCCGGACTCGCCGTAGAAAGGCGTGGTGTCCAGTATCAGCTCGGCTTCCTCTCCCGTGCATACGGCATCGACCAGCTGGTCGCCCTTGACGATGGCGACAATTTTGGCCCCGCCGGTTGTATTCTCATAACCGACAAACCTGGTCGGACCGGTCTGCTCCAGAGCGCGGCGGTATATATCCTTGACCCGCTCCTCGCCGCTTCCGGCCCATGAGGCCTTGGCCTTCGTCTTCTGCGCGTCCATCGCGGACTGGTATCCGGCCATGTCGAGAGCAAGCCTCTGCTCGGCGGCGATATCCTCCACCAAATCCATCGGGAAGCCGTAGGTGTCATACAGCTTGAACAAATCCTCGCCGGGGAGCGTGTCCCCACCCCTGGCGCGGACGGCTGCGATTATGTCGGCCAGCATCTTTGTGCCGTACTCCAGCGTGCCGATGAACCGCTCCTCCTCTACCAGCACGAGCCGCGCGATGTATTCGCGGGAGTCCCGAAGCTCCGGGTATGCCCCGGACATCATGTCCACGACATTCCCTGTCAGCTTGAACAGGAACGGCCTGTCCATCCCAAGCATCTTTCCGTGGCGCATGGCGCGGCGCATTATCCTGCGCAGGACATAACCCCTGCCCTCGTTGGACGGCATAACTCCGTCGGCTATCAGGAAGGTCATGGCGCGGAGGTGGTCAGCGATGACGCGCATCGAGACATCCCTGTTCGCGTCTTCCCTGTAGGTCACGCCGGCCGTTTCGGCGACAGCCTTTATCAGCGGCATGAAGAGGTCGGAGTCGTAGTTGGTGTTCTTGCCCTGCACCACCCCTGCAAGCCGCTCAAGGCCCATTCCGGTGTCGATGGAGGGCTTCGGGAGCGGGTTCAGCGTGCCGTCGGGGGCGCGGTCGAACTGCATGAATACGAGGTTCCATATCTCAAGGTAGCGGTCGCAATCGCATTTGCCGATGCCGCAGTCCGGGCCGCAGGAGAGGTGCTCGCCCTGGTCTATCAGTATCTCGGAGCACGGACCGCACGGGCCGGTGTCGGCCATCTGCCAGAAGTTATCCTTCTCGCCGAGCCTCAGTATCCGCTCCTCGGGTACGCCTATCATATCGCGCCAGAGGGCATACGCCTCCTCGTCGTCCTTGTACACCGTCGCCCATAGCTTGTCCTTCGGCAGTTTATAGACCTCGGTCAGAAGCTCCCATGCATACTTTACCGCGTCCTCCTTGAAGTAGTCCCCGAAGGAGAAGTTGCCGAGCATCTCGAAGAAGGTGTGGTGGCGGGCCGTCCGGCCTACATTTTCGAGGTCGTTGTGCTTGCCGCCCGCGCGTACGCATTTCTGGGAGGTTACGGCCCGTTTGTAGTCGCGCGTCTCC
>DASXVI010000382.1:0-2614 GCA_036504315.1 Nitrospirota bacterium | reverse complement strand
GACCGATTTGTCGGTATCCTTCAGCTTGTAGTAGCACACCCCGAGCCGGAACATGGCGGATGCCCTGCCGGTTGCGCCTTTGGGCATCTCCTTCAGCGCGTTCTGGTAGCATTCTGCGGCAGGCTCCGGCAGACCTTTCTCGTATAGCCTGTCAGCCCTGCGCATCCAGTCCTGCACGGACCAATGCTGAGGTTCCAGCTTCTTTGCCAGGTTCTCGGCGGCGTCTTCCTGCGGCGTGCCGGGATAGTCCATCCATATCTGGCGATAATAAGCTGCCGCGATTTTGTTATCGCCGAGCCGGAGGTGCGCCGTCATCAGCACTAGCGGCAGCCTTGCCGCCACCGCGCCGTCAAGCTTCCGAAGGGACAGGGGCTTAACAACCTTAATCGCCTCGTCCGGGCGGTCCAGTAAAATATACGAGTCCGCCGCGCAAAGCAGCGACTCCGCGGCCTTCGGGCTATCCGGATAGTAGTCGTAAACGGCAAGATAGCTCTTTGCGGCATCCTCGTACCGGCCATGCTCGAAGTAGTAGCCCGCGAGGATGTAGGTGGAATAGTCGCCAAGCTGAGGGAGTTTCTCGCGGGATAGCGCGAACAGCGGGGCGGCCATGTCGAAATCTCCAAGCTCGGCGTATGCGCGGGCAGCAAGCAGGGCAGCGCGGCCTTCCCACCGGGTACCGGGATAAAGCCCGGCCGTCACGAGCGCCGATGCGCCCGCCTTCTTGAAGTCTTTTGCACGGAAGAGAGAGAGGGCGTCGGAATACCTCTCGGACGGGCTTGGCAGGTGTATGGTGGAAAAGACCTCGAAGGCCGGAAGCGTCGGTTTAATTGGCTCAGAGGTCCCGGCCGCTATTGCGCCGGGCGCAACTGTCAGTGTAGAGAATACGAATGCGGAAACAAAGAAAATAAGGTGTGTGCTCATGCTGCGGACTGCTCCAAAGGATTTCATGAGCATTATCCGGCAAACGGGCTTTCAAAGTCAAATTAAATGTATGTTAAAGCGAAGGAATTCGCGCTTCTTGACTTGTTGGAGCCAAATGGAATAAAATAGCCGGGTGAGCAATATGACAAACCTATTCCATTCGCGGCTGCGGCCGGCCCTGATAATATTAGCCATGATGGCGCTTGCCGCACTTGTTTCCACCGGCTGCGGGAGGCAGGAACAGGAAAAAAAACCTGCACCGCCGAAGCCGTCCGCACAGGCCCAGCCGGGGCTTCCCGCCCCAGCGGTAACGCCGCAGGCTCAACCCGTCCTAATAGTGCAGTCCGGGCCGGTTGTCGCGATAATCATCGACGACCTGGGCATGGACATGGCGCACCTCGATATGGTCCTGCCGCTCGGCAAGGGTTTGACTTTTGCGGTAATGCCGGGGCTTCCGTGCTCGGCCAGAACCGCCGGACGCGCAAGGCAGGAGGGACACGAAGTTATCATGCACCTGCCTATGCAGCCAAAGGGCGAAGTGAAAGGTCTGGGGCCCGGCGCCCTGCTTACAGGTATGAGCGCGGATGACCTGCACAAGACATTTCTGGCGGACTATGCGACCGTTCCGGGTGCGGACGGGGTTAACAACCACATGGGCTCTCTGCTGACCGAAGACCGCGCTGCCATGAATGCCCTGATGGGGGTTCTGAAGGAGAAGGGCCTGATATTCATAGACAGCAGGACGACAGCCTCAAGCGTGGCCCTGCAGGCCGCAAAAGATGCCGGCGTGCGCGCGGCCGAGAGGGCGGTCTTCCTGGACGACTCCGCAGAGCCGGACGATATAAACGCGCAGTTTGACCGCATGGTTTCCCTCGCGCAAAAGCGGGGAGCGGTGGTTGCAATAGGCCACCCGAGGCCGAACACGGTCGGGGTGCTGATGGAGAGGCTGCCGGAGCTTGAGAAGTCCGGGATAAAACTTGTCAGGGTTTCGGAGCTTGCGAGATAATGCTTATACTTGGGATTGAGACCTCCTGCGACGAGACCGCCGCAGCGGTGGTGGAGGACGGCAGGAAGATAATCTCCAATATTGTATCTTCGCAGATTGACATACATGCGAAGTTCGGCGGGATTGTCCCGG
This sequence comes from Nitrospirota bacterium, assembly GCA_036504315.1. Taxonomy (GTDB): domain Bacteria; phylum Nitrospirota; class JACRHJ01; order JACRHJ01; family JACRHJ01; genus DASXVI01. Next base: position 555 of record DASXVI010000382.1, on the reverse strand, counting down.
AGCTTGCGTCGCGCGCGCATATCGAGAATATCATGCCGGTCGTGGACGAGGCGCTAAGGGAGTCGGGTAAGAAGCTGTCCGAGCTTGACGGCATTGCCGTGACGGCAGGGCCGGGGCTTATCGGCGCGCTGCTCGTCGGCGTGTCCGCCGCGAAGGCGCTGGCCTATTCCGCGGGCCTCCCGCTTGTGGGCGTAAACCATATCGAGGGCCACCTGTCCGCGATTTTCCTCGAAGCCGAAGAGGCCGAGTTCCCGTTCGTCCTGCTCGTTGTGTCCGGCGGGCATACGCATATCTACCTTGTGCGCGGCTACTGCATGTATGAAAAACTCGGCCAGACGAAAGACGATGCAGCTGGCGAGGCGTACGACAAGGTCGCCAAACTGCTTGGGCTCGGATACCCCGGCGGGCCGGTGGTAGACAGGCTCGCTAAAGAGGGAAACCCGGCGGCCGTAAAGCTGCCGAGGGCGTTCATGGGCGCGGACTCGCTCGACTTCTCGTTTTCCGGGATAAAAACCGCCGTGCTCAACCATGTCCGCTCCCACAAGGACGGGCTTA
>DASXVI010000381.1:0-18047 GCA_036504315.1 Nitrospirota bacterium | reverse complement strand
TACCAGGCGGCGGTCGCGCAGGCCTTCCGCGAGGTGTCCGACGCGCTGATTGCCAGAAGCCGTTTTGCGGCGGCACAGAGAGAACAGGACCAGCAGGTCATGGCGCTCCAGGCCGCTGAGAGGCGCGTACTTAAGAGATACGAGGCTGGCTATTCATCCTACTTCGAGGTGATAGACGCCGACCGCGACCTCTATACGGCCGAACTCTTGCAGGTGCAGTCCCAGCGAAATACCCTGCTCTCGCTCGTGCAGCTATACAAGGCGCTCGGAGGCGGGTGGAACGGCACAGATGCGGGCAGCAAGGACGCGGTCAAATAACAAGCCGTATATGGCTTTGCCGTGCTCCATCAAATCAAGGGCTTGCGGATTTCCGCAGGCCCTTTTTTTATGCCCGGCCCCGTCCATTAAATTCTGGAATAATTATTTCAACGCCGTTTTTTCGTTGACCTAAAAAACTCAATAATATAAGATACTTAAATTCTTTACCTCCCGGCTCGCCATCCAGACGCAGTTTATGTTCAAGGTGAAGGATTTAATTTCCTTTAACATCCTGAAAGAGGTATGCAATGAAGGTAATCCGGTCTTTTGCGGCAGCGGTCCTGCTCGTTGTTTTCACGGTCTCACCGGCGGTAGCGGCGGACACAATTAAAATAGGCGCCCTTCTGGCCGTCACCGGCCCCGCGTCGTTCCTCGGCGCACCGGAGGCCAAGACGCTCGAGATGCTGGTTAACGACATCAACAAGAAGGGCGGGGTCAGGGGCAGGAAAATTGAGCTTATCAGCATGGATACCGGTTCGAGCCCCGAGAAGGCATTCTCCTTCGCAAAGCAGTTGATCGAGGAGAAGAAGGTACTTGCAATCATCGGCCCATCCACAAGCGGCGAGACCATGAAGATAAAGAATGTCGCGGAGGAAGGAAAGACCACCCTGATATCATGCTCAGCCGCCGAGGTGATAGTAAAGCCGGTGGCCAGGTATGTGTTCAAGGTCCCGCAGGACGACAGCGACGTGGCCGTCAAGATATTCGACCAGATGAACAGGATGCATATAACGAAAATCGGCTTGCTTTCGAGCAACACCGGTTTCGGCAAGGCGGGCAAGGAACAGGTCGAGAAACTGGCCCCGGCGCACGGCATAACCGTAGCCGTGAACGAGGTCTACGACAAGTCCGCAACCGACCTTACCGCTGAGGTGACCAAGCTGAAGGCCGCGGGCGTGCAGGCCGTACTCAATTGGTCGATTGAGCCCGCGCAGTCCATCGTCATCAAGAACGCCCGCCAGATAGGCCTGAATGTCCCGTTCTTCCAGAGCCACGGGTTTGCCAACATCAAGTATGCCGAAGCGGCAGGGCCTGCGGCCGAAGGGGTTATGTTCCCTGCCGGTAAGCTGCTGGTTGCCGAAACCCTCCCGAAGAACGACAAGCAGAAGGACGTCCTCGTCAAATACAAGAGGGCATACGAGTCGAAGTTTAACGAAGACGCCAGCACCTTCGGCGGCCATGCCTACGATGCCCTCTACCTGATACTGAACGCAGTCGAGAAGACCGGAGGGACCGACAAGGAAGCCGTCCGTACCGCCATCGAGAACACGAAGGGCTTTGTCGGCATCGGCGGCATCTTCAATTTCACGCCGGCCGACCATAACGGGCTCGACATCAGCAACGTCGGCATGCTGACGGTCAAAAAGGGCAGGTTCGCAATCCTCGGCAAGTAGAAGCAAGGAATAAGCATGGGCTTGGATTTATTTTTCCAGTATGTTGTCGCGGGAATTACATACGGCACGATATATGCCGTCGTGGCTATAGGCTTCAATATTATTTATAACACGACGGGTATCATCAATTTCGCTCAGGGCGAGTTCTTCATGCTCGGCGGGATGATTGCGGTGACCCTTCACGAGTTCATGCCGCTTCCGTCGGCAATAATAGGCGCGGTCGTCATCACGATGTTCGCGGGCGCGCTAATAGAAATACTGTTCATCCGCTGGCTCAAAAACCCTTCCGTTCTGCGGATGGTAATGATCACTATCGGCATATCCATCCTCATCCGCGATATGGCGCTCTATATCTGGGGGAACGGCGTTAAAGCCCTCCCTTATTTCACAGGGACCTCGGTCACCTCCATAAAGCTCGGCGGCGTGTTCGTGTCGCCGCAGGTCCTATGGGTGGTGGGCATCAGCACCGTCATGGTCGCCCTGCTGAACGCCTTCTTCAACTACACCCTCCTCGGGCGGCAGATGCGCGCCTGCGCTGCGAACCGCACAGCCGCAAGGTTATGCGGCATCAATGCAAAAGACATGGTAACGCTGTCGTTCATGCTGAGCGCCGCCATCGGCGCGCTTGGAGGCTGCATCGTCTCGCCCATTACCTATGTGCAGTACGACTGCGGGACGCCGCTTGCAATTAAAGGCTTCACCGTCGCCATACTCGGCGGGCTCGGAAACAGCACCGCGGCGGTCGGGGCAGGGATGATACTGGGCCTCCTCGAATCGTTCAGTATCTGGGTACTGCCGGCCGCGTTCAAGGATGTAATCTCGATATCTATCCTCCTCGTAATCCTTTTCGTGCGTCCAAACGGCATATTCGGAAGCGCGGACGCGGCAAAGCTGAAGGAGTTTTAGATGAAGGCCCGATACATGCAGGTGCTTTTGTTCGTGCTGTCCATCATCGCCATCCAGCTTGCCACAACGCTGACGGACAGCGCATACCACCTCACCCAGCTGACGATGACCGCGTACTATACCATCCTCATCCTCGGCCTGTGCATGCTAGTCGGCTACGCGGGCCAGCTATCGCTCGGCCATGCAGGGTTCTTCGCCATCGGCGGATACATGTCGGCATTCCTGACGACGCACGACCTCTCTCCGTACAAGGCACAGGCATCCGTCGCCCTGCTTGCCGACTGGGGCGTGCTTACTTCAAGGCCCGACCTGTACGGAGGCAGCCTCCTCACCGTCAACCCCTGGGCCGCCTGCATAGCGGCGGTGTGCCTTACCATAGTCGTCGCCTATATAATCGGAGGTCCTGTCCTCAAACTCAAAGGGCATTACCTCGCCATGGCGACGCTCGGTTTCGGTATTATCGTCTACCGCATAGCGCTGGCCTCCTCCAGCCTCGGCGCGGCGGACGGGATCTCGGATGTGCCTCCTTTCCGGCTCCTGCCCGGTGTCGAGATAACTGGCAGCTCATCTGCGCGTGTGATGAACTACTATGTCGCGTGGGGCGGCGTGACGCTTGGCATGGTGCTGCTGCTGAACCTCATCCATTCGCGGGTGGGCAGGGCGCTCTCGTCCATCCACGGGGCGGAGGATGCAGCCGACGCGATGGGGATACCTACCGCCAGGTACAAACTTAAGGCATTCGTGCTGACCGCGGTACTGGCCTCGGTCGCGGGAGTGATGCTCACGCACTACAACGGCGGCATCGGCCCCTCCGAGGCGTCGGTTATGAAATCCGTCCGGTATGTAGCGATAGTTGCGGTCGGCGGGATGGCCAACCTCTGGGGCGCGCTCATCATGAGCCTCCTACTCAATTTCCTCTCGCTTCGGGGTTGCTTCGGCGTATACGACGACGCGGTCTTCGGCGGCATACTCATCATCATCATGCTCTTCGTGCCGGACGGACTGCTCAGGCGGAAGGTCTTCTCCGACATAAAGGGTCTGTTCAGCCGCAATACCCCAGGGGAGGAGACATGACCCTCCTTTCGGTAAAGGATTTGAACAAGCGGTTCGGCGGCCTTCATGCGGTCAACGGCGTATCGTTCGAAGTGCCGCAGGGCGTGATTAAGGCGCTCATCGGGCCGAACGGAGCGGGCAAGACAACTCTGTTCAACCTGATATCCGGGACTATAGCGCCGGACAGCGGGTCGGTGCACTTTGGCGGCGCTCCGGTGCAGGGCCTGAGGCCGTACCAGACCGCGTCGCTCGGCATGGCGCGCACATTCCAGCATATAAGGCTTTTCCCGAAGATGACCGCGCTTGAGAACATAATGGTCGGCCGCCATATCCACGGCAAGGCAGGGTTTATCGCGGGCATGCTGAACCTCCCCTTCACCTGGCGCGAAGAGAAGAATATCAGGGATAAGGGGCTCGAAATAATGGATTTTCTGGGCATAGCCGACCAGGCGGACGCCGAGGCCACTAGCCTCGCCTACGGGCAGCAGCGTGTCGTCGAGCTTGGAAGGGCGCTCGCCTGCGAGCCCAGGCTACTGCTGCTGGACGAACCCGCCGCCGGGCTGAACATGCGCGAGACGGTGGAGATGGGCAAGCTCATCACGAGGATACGGGACACCGGCATTACCGTCCTGCTCGTCGAACACGATATGACGCTCGTGATGAATATCTCCGACGAGATACTGGTGCTCAGCTACGGCCAGAAGATTGCCGACGACAAACCGCTCGCAATCCAGAAAAACAGCGAGGTCATCAGGAACTATCTCGGAGAAGACGATGCTTAGGATAAAAAACCTCGATGCAGGATACGGCCCGCTCAAGGTGCTTAGGAAGGTGACGATGCATGTCGGCACAGGCGAGATCGTCACCATCATCGGCGCAAACGGCGCGGGTAAATCGACCCTGCTCAAGACAATTTCCGGGCTGCTCCGCGCGGGCGCCGGCGAGATGATGCTCGACCAGCAGAATATCGGCCGCGCCTCCACGGAGGCCATCGTGATGTCCGGCTGTTCGCTCGTACCCGAGGGAAGGCAGGTCTTCGCGCCGATGACGGTGCAGGAAAACCTCGTCCTCGGAGGGTTCGTGCAGTATTACAGGAAGAAAAGGCAGGAAGTCAGGCAGGACCTCGACAGGGTATATTCGCTGTTCCCGAGGCTGAAGGAGCGCGAGGGGCAGTATGCCGGGACCCTCTCCGGCGGCGAACAGCAGATGCTCGCCATCGGGCGCGCTATGATGGCACGCCCGAAGCTGATAATGATGGACGAGCCCTCGATGGGGCTTGCGCCTCTCATGGTCAAGGACATATTCTCTATCATCACAAGGCTCCGCGACGAAGGCATCACCGTCCTTCTCGTCGAGCAGAACGCCAAAGCCGCCCTGGGCATCGCGGACCGGGGATATGTCCTTGAGACCGGCAGGGTAATACAGGAAGGGCAGGCGAAGGATTTGCTTGCGAACAAGGATGTGCAGAGGGCCTATCTGGGCCGCGACCTCGACACGGAAACAGAAATAATTTAAACAATAGGATGAGGTGGAAATGTACTGGGAACCCGAACAGGAGCAGATGGACAGGGACGAGCTTGCCCAGCTTCAGCTCGAGCGGCTCGAATCGACGCTGAACAGGGTCTATATGAATGTCCCATTCTACCGCAAGAAGCTGGACGAGATGAAGGTAGATATCGACAGCATCAAGTCGCCCGAGGATATCCGCCGCCTTCCCTTCACCACGAAGAACGACCTGCGCGACAATTACCCCTACGGCCTGTTCGCGGTGCCTCTCCGGGAGGTCGTCAGGATCCATGCCTCGTCGGGCACCACCGGCCTGTCTACCGTTGTCGGATACACCCGGAACGACATCAAAACATGGTCCAACCTCGTTGCACGGATAATGACCGCGGGCGGCGTCACGAAGGACGATGTGGTGCAGATAGCATTCGGCTACAGCCTTTTCACCGGCGGGTTCGGCATCCACTACGGCGCGGAATGCATTGGCGCTTCGGTCATCCCTATATCGAGCGGCAAGACGGCGCGGCAGATAAAGATAATGCAGGACTTCAAGACGACGGCGCTGGTCTGCACGCCGAGCTACGCGATGCTGATTGCGGACACTATCCGCGAGATGGGCATCAGCACCGATACCCTTTCGCTCAAGTACGGCCTGTTCGGCGCGGAGCCCTGGTCCGAGGCCATGCGCCGGGAAATCCAGGACAAGCTTAACATTGTCTGCACGGACAACTACGGCCTGAGCGAGGTCATGGGGCCAGGCGTCGCAGGCGAATGTATGGAGAGGGACGGCCTGCATATCAACGAGGACCATTTCTTTGTAGAGATAGTCAACCCCGAAACCCTCGAACCCGTGCAGGTCGGGGAAGTCGGCGAGATTGTAATCACGACCCTCACCAAAGAGGCGTTCCCGGTTATCCGCTTCAGGACCCGCGACCTGACCAGGCTGATGCCCGAACCGTGCAAATGCGGCAGGACCTTCCACCGCATGTCGCGGGTAATGGGCAGGACCGACGATATGCTGATTATCAAGGGCGTTAATGTATTCCCGTCCCAGATAGAGCATGTGCTGCTGGGGATAAGCGGGACCGAACCGCACTACCAGATAATCGTAGACCGCAAAGGCGCGCTTGACGACGTCACCTTGCGGGTCGAGGTCCAGGACCCTGTTTACCTGACGGACATGGCCAGGCAGATGGAGCTGGTAGAGACCATCAAGAGAAAACTCGTTTCCGAGTTGGGTATTGGCGTGCATATAAAGCTCCTGGAGAGCAAGACCCTGGAGCGCACCGAAGGCAAGGCAAAACGCGTGATAGACAACAGGAAGTTATAAATAATCTTTTGGTGGCCGGGCTGCCCGTGCAGGGCCCGCGGGCTATCGGAAAGACGAGGCGTGGTAAATGGGTTTCAAATATGTACGGCAAATGCCGTCGGTCGAGGAAGTTCTAAAGACCATGCCGGTATCGGAAAAGCTCGCCAGTATCAAGGCGCAGCGCGACAAGGAGATATCCTCGGTCATAAAGGGCGAGAGCGATAAGTTCCTCGTAATCATCGGGCCCTGCTCGGCCGACAACGAGGACGCGCTAATAGAGTATGTCGCGAGGCTTGCAAAGCTTGCGGACGAGGTGAAGGACAAACTGATACTCATCCCGAGGATATACACTAACAAGCCGCGCACCACCGGCGAGGGCTACAAGGGCATGGCCCACCAGCCCACGCCCACGGAAGCCCCGAATATGCTGAAGGGGCTGAAGGCTATACGGAAGATGCATATCCGGGCGATGAAGGAATCGCACCTTACTTCGGCCGACGAGATGCTCTACCCCGGCAATTATTCGTATCTTGCGGATATCCTGAGCTATGTCGCGGTCGGGGCGCGCTCCGTCGAGAACCAGCTCCACCGCCTGACCATCAGCGGCCTCGACGTGGCATCCGGCATGAAGAACCCCACCAACGGCGACATCGAGGTCATGCTCAACTCCGTCAACGCGGCACAACTCCCGCATGTCTTCGTCTATAACGGGTGGGAAGTCAGCACGCCCGGCAACCCGCTCGCCCACTGCATACTCCGGGGGGCGGTGGACCACTACGGGACGAGCATACCGAACTACCACTACGAGAACCTGATGCGCGTCTCCGACGCCTACAATAAACGCAGCCTGCATTTTCCTGCGATAATCGTGGATACCAACCACGCGAACTCGAACAAGCTGTTCCAAGAGCAGCCGAGGATCGCGAAGGAAGTAATGTGGAGCCGCATCCATTCCAAGACGCTCAGGGGCAAGGTCAAGGGCTTGATGATAGAGAGCTACCTTGTCGAAGGGGCGCAGAAGGTCAGCGAGAACGTCTACGGCAAGTCCATCACCGACCCCTGCCTCGGCTGGGAAACCTCCGAGCGTCTTGTCAGGGACCTTGCGGAACTGGCCTGATTTTAGAACCGCCTAAAAAATACCTGATAAACCAATGGCTTGCCGGATACGGCAGGCCTTATTTTTGATTAATTATAGATATTTAACTTTATCAGGAACAGTTACCGGGTTATAATGGTCACAGTAAAACGAAGCCTGCCTGGCTTAGGCAGGCTTTATTTTTTGGGTATTTAAGCCAAGGAGTAAGATATTGAAGTTTAAGAACAGCATGTTCTCCGGGATACTTGCATTCCTCTTTATATTGGCCTCGACTTCGGCGTTTGCGGCCGTGGGTGACATACACAACTTTGCCGGAACGGGCACTCCGGGATATACCGGCGACGGCGGACCCGCTGCCTCGGCGGGCTTTTCCCAGCCTGACGGCATATGCGCGGATGCGGCGGGAGAGGTCTTTATCAGCGACACGATGAACCAGATAATCAGGAAGGTTGACGCCTCCGGCATGGTTTCAAAAGTAGCCGGGACAGGCACGGCGGGCTTCGCAGGGGACGGCGGCAACGCCTTGCAGGCTGCGGTTTCCAGCCCCGCCGGCCTTTGCGCCGACAAGTCCGGCAACCTGTACTTTGCGGACTCAAAGAACAACCGCGTCCGCAAAATAACCCCGGAAGGGGTTATCAGCACGATCGCCGGGAACGGTACGGCAGGCTATTCCGGCAATGGCGGACAGGCGGCATCCGCAGCCCTCAACCACCCGATGGCCATTGCGGTCGACGCGTCCGGTAATATTTATATTGCAGACACGCTTAACAACTGCATACGCAAAGTAGACGCCCAGGGCACGATTAAGACTGTGGCCGGAACAGCCGCAGCAGGCTTCGCAGGCGACGGCGGCCCGGCGGTCTCCGCCATGGTGAACCATCCGTCCGGGGTCGCGCTCGACCTGTCCGGCAACCTCTTTATCGCGGACTCAAACAACAACCGCATCAGGGTGGTTAGCACCGCAGGCGTGATAACCACCTTCGCGGGCAACGCGGCAAAGGGTTTCGCAGGCGACGGAGGCCCGGCCGTTTCGGCAAGCCTGACCCAGCCGTCCGGGATTGCCCTCGATTCCACGGGCAGGCTGCTGATAGCCGATACCCTTAACCAGCGCGTAAGGGCGGTCGCATCCGGCACGATGACAACGGTTGCCGGCACGGGCGTACCCGGCAGCTCCGGCGACGACGGGAAGGCCTCGGCGGCCATGCTCAACGGCCCCCTCGCCGTGACGGCGGACAAATCCGGCAACATCTATATAGCAGACAGCTCCAATGACAGGTCGAGGGTGGTGGAGGGCGCTTCCTTCGGCCTCCCGATGTCCATGATAAAGTCGCCCGCAGACGGCGCGACAATCGCGGACGGCGCCCCGGCGGTTATCAAGGGCACCGCTTCCGCATCCTCCGGGATAAGCTCTGTCGAGGTTTCGACCGACGGCGGAGCAACATGGATGACCGCATCCGGGACCGCGGACTGGAGCTTCGACTGGACGTCGGCCGCGGCTGGCTCCAATACCCTCATGAGCAGGGCCACCGATGCCCAAGGCAAGGTGGAGGCCCAGACCTCGCAAATCAAGGTGTCCATCGCAAGCCCCGCCAATCAGCCTTCGGCATCCGCCGGACAGAGCGCCGCACCGGCAAGTGCGGGGGCGGTTGGAGCGCATTTTTACGGCTCGGGCCTTTCCATGTTTTCGATGCAGAACACCACAGTCGGGTATCCTAAAAATGCGGTGGGCGACCACCGTTTCATTGCCGGCCATACCGGCAGCGTCGCCTCGTTCAAGTGCTATATCCAGTGGAATACCCAGCATGCAGGATATGCTGGCGGCAACGGCGGGTCCTACAAGGTGGAACTCAGGGCGGACGACGGCACCTCAAACCACTTCCCGTCTAACACGGTCCTCGCCTCCACCACATTCGGGAACGTGTTTGCCAAGCCGTTCCCTTTAATCACCTTCTCTGCGCCGGCGGCCGTGCAGGCAGGACAGATTTACCACATAGTCTGGACAAACATAGACCCCTCACCTTCGACCAACTATGTCTCCATCAATAATTTCAGGTGCGTGCCGACTGGCGGAGCCGCTGTTCCGGTCCCGAAGCAGCCGACCATAAGCGACGACTTCGCAGTCCTGGCTAATTATGGGGTTGGCTGGGTCGTAATACCTGCGGTTACCCCGATATTCCAGCTCAACTACACGGACGGCTATTGCGGAGGCATAGGGTACATGGAATCCAGGATCGGGTATCCCAAAACGATTTCAGGCGCAAGCGTGGTCCGGGAAACCTTCACCGTAAGCGGGGCGGGCCAGACCGTATCGAGCGCTGCCGTCCGGCTCGCGTTGTCAAGCGGAAGCGGGAACCTGATATTCAGGCTGGAAAACGGCGACGGGTCGGTAATAGAGGAGGTCCCGGTACCCGCATCGGCGGCAACTGCCGCGCAGAACTGGGTCAAGGCGACCTTCAAGTCGGCCCATGCGCTTTCTGCCGGGAAGGCTTATAACCTGGTCCTTAAGACCGACTCCGGAACCGCCTACTCCGCATACACGATAGTAAGGGGGACGGGTTACGGGTTCAGCCCAAACACATATTTCAGCGATGGGTATGCCCAGTACAATACCGGCTCGGGCTGGACCGGCTGGTCCACCTCCTGGGATAAGGACGAGAAGAATACCGACCTTCAGTTCTTCTTCAACGCCCAATAAATACTGGCAAATAAGGATACAAAGAGGGCCGCGAAACCCGCGGCCCTCTTTGTATTATCTATGCGGCAAAACCAAGCCGGTTTTGTAAAATATTTCTAAAGTCCTCGACATGGAGCGGTTTCGGGAGGTAGTAACGGCCATGCAGCTTGTCGGATATCTTCATATCCGTATCATATAGCAGGGACGACAGGAATATCACCGGGATACCGGATGTTTCCGGGGTCGCCTCCAGCTTTCTCGAAACCTCTATGCCGCTCTCTCCCGGCGGCATCATAATATCGAGGAGGATAACATCTGGCTTTAGCTTGCGCGCCTCCTCGTACCCTTCTTTGCCGTCGCAGGCAAGGAAAGTTTCAAAGTTGTCGTTTTCCAGCATTTTCTTGGCCAGGAACCTCGCATTCGGGTCGTCGTCAATGACAAGTATCTTCTTATTCATACCAACCTCCTTGTCGAGCATGAGCTTATTTTCTTACATCATATGCTTGTTTCTATTTCGGACAAAAGAATAAATATATAAGTGGAATTAGAGGATAACTAATTTTCTTCTTTCCAGAGTATCCCTTCCGGCTGGCGTACCTTCGTCGTGCTGGTGCTTCTCTCTATCTTCCCCGTAAACCAGCCATCGTCCTCCCAGAAGACGCATTCCGGCATCAGCACCCTGACTACGCGGCATCCGCCTTTGCCTGACAACCGGATACCGGGAAACCGCCTAACCTTTTTCGTTTCGTCGTCGAACGGGTACAGGTAAACATCAACAGCAGCCTCCACGGTTTTCGGGCATTCATATTCCAGCGCGAAGGCGTATATGCCCGGTACGGCCGCCCGGACGCTGGCCGTCCCCTCGCGCTCGTCCACTAAAATCTCCGGCTGGACTGGCTGGTTCTTGTCCATCCCCTTCCCGGACAACGGATGCGGCCGCCAGCCCGGCTTGAACCTGATTTTCTGCCCGCCTGACTTATTAAGTATAACAACTATATCGCCCTTGTTCAGGAACTTCATAGAGAACCTGGTCCTGCACTCGGGCGCGCCGGGGCTGTCGGGACAGGCGGTCAGCTCGTTTACCTCTGTACCGGGCTTTATAGTGGCCTTGAACTGCCCGTCCTTCACCCCGACCACGAGCCTGCTGCCGCTTAACGACAGGATAACCCTGGTTGCGCTGCCGGTTACCCGCCCGGAGACCTCCACCGAGCGGCTCTCCAACGCATTGAAGATACTGCCGTCCGCGGGCGTCGTCAGGCTGATTGAGCTTGTGATTGCAACCGGTATCCTTGCCAGCGCCGCAGCACCCGGCGGCTTCCGCTGCCCGTCCTGACGGCGGCCCGGCGGCTGGTTTGCCTTTATGCCGGCAGGCTGAAAAGACGGCCCGCCGAGAGATGATACCCTGACTTCCCGGCTGCGTCCGGCAACTGCGCCTGCCTGTCCTCCTGCGCCTGATGAGCCAATGGCTATCGGGCGCTGGCCCGGCAATACATCCGAGGCGGAAGGCGGGGCCGTACTGGCTGCAATTGGGGGAACTGCCGAGTGTTTAACCTGCGAATACGAACCGAAAACAGCCGTACCGCCACTGGCGAAGGAGGGCAGGACGACGCCGTCTTGTGAGCTGTTCAGACTCGCGGTGAAACCTGCGGAGGGTGCGGCAGGCTTGTCTAACGGCGCTTTGTCGGCATCGGCGGCCCCCTCGCGCGCAGCGGACGGCAGGGCCAATCCCGCATCCGGCATCAAATGCGGCTTATCCTGCACGGTAGCCGTCGAGACGGTCCTGTGGTTTATGTCGGCATTGACGCCCGCCGGGACATATTCCGGCCCGTCCTCCTCGGCAGGTATCTCAGGCGCGGGCCCTTCCCGGTCGTCCGCAAGCCCGGAGTCCGTTGCAAAATCCTGGCTTGGCTGCGGACCGGGCTCCTGGGGAGCTTGCCGAATGTCCGGCGCGGCGTGTGATGGTTGTGCTGGCTGGAAAGCTGGCAGGGGTTGTTCCGGGCGGATAAGGTTAACCGTCGTGGCCTGGTCATGGACAGGCAGATCCGGGACAGGGCCGAAGATAACCAGGCCTCCAAGAAATAAAGCCGCGGCAGTGTGGACAACGGCAGAACCCGCCAGGCAGACCGCGAGGAAACCTTTCTTTTTCTCTAACCCTTCGCTTCTGTAAATACGCAGCCTGATTTCACGGCGCGCCCCAACCCGCCCCCGGCCCACAGGTCAAGTATCCAGAAAACAGAGTTCGTCTCCCGGCTCGACGGGCGATTCCGAGAGCGTCCCTTCCGGAAGCTCGATTACGCCCCTGGCGAGCGGATACCATTTTGAAAACCTGTTGGGCTTCAGTCCATGCACTCCGGCGACGGCCCTCATCTTCGAGTCGAAGAAGATCGCGTCGATAGCGAACCGCATCATGACCGTGTGTATCGCACTGCATGGGCTTATTACCAGACCGTGCCCGGCCGGCAGGTGCGTCCTGCCGATAAGGCCCCGCATCCTTTGCGGCAGCCCGCGTGCCACTAGCGCGTCGGAGGCGACCACCGTGTCCTTAGTCTTGTTGTATATCTTCATGTCTGCCTCATTTGTGCATATGCATAAGGGTGTCAAAAATCCTTATAACGGCGGGGCCGAGCAGTACGACCATCAGCGCCGGGAAGATGAATAATGCGAGCGGGAAAAGCAGTTTCACGGATGTTTTGGCGGCGGCCTCCTCGGCAATCTGCCTCCTCCTCACCCGCAGCGAGTCCGAGTGTACCCTTAGCGACCTTGACAGGCTCGCGCCGAGTTTCTCCGTCTGGACAAGAAGCGCCACCAGCGCCTTGATGTCGTCCACGCCTGTCCGCTCCGCCATGTCCCTCAACGCGTCTATCCTCTTCTTGCCGGCCCGTATTTCCTGGCTCGCCTGCCGGAACTCGTTTGCGAGTATCTGGTTTTTAAACTGTTTCTCTTCAGTTATCTTGATCATAGCCGCATCGAGCCCAAGCCCGGCCTCCACGCAGACGGTCATCAAATCAAGCACATCCGGCAATGAATGGAATATCGCCTGCTTCCTCTTCTTGACCCTCTCGTTCAGCCAGACATTCGGCAGGATATAAAGCATCATAAAAGCCGCCCCGGCAAGAAGTACCGCGGGCATCGGCTTTCTCAGGGCCGCCAGCATATAGGTAAATATCAGGACAGACCCGGCCGCCCCCAATATAACCTTGAACCCGACGAAAATCATGAGCGCGCGGCCCCTTCTAAAGCCTGCCTGCACCATCATCCCCTCGAGCTTCCAGGAGACCTTTTCGGATATCGGGATTATCCCGCCGATACGGGCGGCAAAGCCCGCCCACCCGGCTTTCCCGGTCGTTTCCCCCGCCGGTTTCTCCGGTGAGGCGCCTTTTGCGATTTCTTCGAGCCGCACATCCAGCGCCGTCTTTCGGGACGCGAAGAGGAAGTACGCTCCCGCCGCCGCGAGCATCACCGCCATGAACGCCCCCAGGGCCATCATGTATTCGTAAGCCATGACACCTCAGATTTTTATGTTTATTATCTTCCTGATTACGAAGAATCCGACTAACTGAAGAGTAAGCGCGGTGACGACCATATATATGCCCATCTTGTTCTGGAACAGGATTTTCAGGTAGCTCGGGTTGAGTACCATCAGCAGGAACACCATCGCAACCGGGAGCGCCGCGAGGATGTACCCCGACAGCCTTCCCTGTGCGGTATATATCCGAAGCTGCCCTAAAATTCTGAACCGCTCCCGTATTGTCTGGCCGAGCTTCTCCAATATCTCGGACAGGTTGCCCCCGCTCTCCCTCTGGATGTTGACCGCGGTTATGAAAAACCGCAGGTCCAGTGTCGTGATGCTCTTTGTCATATTGTCCAGCGATTCCGACACGGACAACCCCAGCGTCTGCTCCTCGTGGGCTATGCGGAAAACCTTTGCGACCGGGTCCGGCATTTCCTGGGATACTATCTGCATGGCGCTTGTGAAGGAATGCCCGGCCCTGAGAGAGCGGGCTATCATATCGAGCGCATCCGGGAATTGTTCCGTAAACTTTCTGAAGCGCCGAGCCCGCTTCCTCGCAATAATAATAAACGGCGCCCCCGCCGGGAGGATGGCCAGTGCCGCCGATAATAAGAAGCCCCTGTGAAGCAGCAGGCGAAAAAACGCGGTGGACAGCATGAATATCGTGCCTGAAAAGAGGAATACCGGGCCGACCTTAAGCTTCAGGTCCGCCTGGTCTATGAGCGTCTCCACCCTGCGGGCGACGGCCATTTTAAAAAGTACGCGGTGCAGCGGCGGGATGTCGCTCATCATCTCGTCTTTTAACAGGGCCGGCATTATGTCGTCCGACGGGTTGCCGAGCGCGATCCGCTGGAGCCTCCTTTTAACCTCGTTTTTTACAGAGCCGCGCGAAGCGATGAAGGCGTAATAAACGCTGAAGGTGACGGCGGCCACGGCGACGAAAACGGATATAACAAGCGCCGTCTGGCCTATCTGGGGGTCTATCTGTGGGAAAATACCTGTTTCCATACTGCCTCTACCTTTCGAATATGCTGTGCGGGACATTTATCCCCGATACCCGCATCTTGTCCGCGAATTTCGGCCTGACACCGGTCGGGGTAAACTCGCCTATGACCGTGCCGTCCGGCGCGACGCCTTTTTTTTCGTAGATGAAGATGTCCTGCATGACTATAATATTTCCCTCCATCCCCGTAATCTCCGACAGCCGGATAAGTTTTCTCGTGCCGTCGGACATCCTCGCGAGCTGGATAATAATATTTATCGCCGAGGCTACCTGCTCCCTGATGGCCCGCTCCGGCAGGTCCATCCCGGCCATCAGCACCATGGTTTCAAGCCTCGTCAGGCAGTCCCTCGGAGAGTTCGCGTGGATGGTCGAGAGCGAGCCGTCATGGCCCGTGTTCATGGCCTGGAGCATATCAAGCGCCTCGCCGCCCCTGACCTCGCCGACTATTATCCTGTCGGGCCGCATCCTCAGGGTGTTCTTCACAAGCTCCCTCTGCGTAACCATCCCGGCGCCTTCTATGTTTGCGGGCCTGGTCTCAAGCCTGACGACATGCTCCTGCTTCAGTTGCAGCTCGGCGGAGTCCTCGATGGTTATTATCCGCTCGTCGCCGGGTATAAACCCCGACAAGACATTGAGCATAGTGGTCTTGCCGGTGCCGGTGCCGCCGGATATAAGGATGTTCAGCCGGGACCTGACCGCGCCCTCGAGGATGGTGACGACATTGGGAGTGAGAGTGCCCTTTGCGACAAGGTCGTCGGCCCTCAGAGGGTCCGCGCCGAACCTGCGTATCGACAGCACCGGGCCGTCAAGCGCGAGCGGCGGTATGATGGCGTTCACGCGGGAGCCGTCCGGCATCCTCGCATCCACCATCGGGGAGGATTCGTCCACCCTCCTTCCCACCTTCGATACGATGCGGTCTATTATCTGGAGCAGGTGCGCGTCGTCCCGGAAGTGTATCGACGCCTTGCTGAGCTTGCCCTTGCGCTCTACATAAACCTCGCGCGCATTGTTCACCAGGATGTCGTCCACCTCCTTGTCGGCAAGCAGGGGCTCCAGCGGGCCTAACCCGAAGACCTCGTGCTGGACATCCACGACCAGCCGCTCCCTGTCCTGAAGGCTCAGCGGGACGCCCTCGCTGGTTATCAGGCCATTTAATATCTGCGCAATCTCATTCTTAAGTTCCAGGCGGCCTATCGATTCGAGCTGGGATAAGTCGAGCTTTTCTATAAGACGCCTGTGTATCCTCGTCTTCAAGTCGTTGTACGAAGACGGGCCGGGCGGGCCGGGCTCCGGCTGCGGATATCCGCCTGCCGCCGAGGTTCTGCCTGTAATCAAGTTGTCCTCCCGTCAAGGCTGTCGTCAGGCAGCATAGACTTCCGTTTGGCCTGCGTGCGCCGTCCGCCCCTTTGATGAAATAATTTCCTGGCTCACCTGCCTGGCAAAGCCAGCCAGCGAGCGTCCGGCCTCGGACTCGGGGAAAAGCTCAATGAGCGGGACGCCTCTGTTTATGGACGCCTCCGCTTCGATATAACTGTTCGGGACGCGCCACGAAAACTTTGCGCCTATTGTTTTTTCCGCATCCCTGACAGGTATGTCGCCCTTCTTGTCATACCGGTTCAGCACCGTCTTCAGCTTGCCCGTCCCTATCCCGATGACCTTCAAAGAGTCAACAATCTTCTTCATGTTGATTATCGATGGCAGGCTTATGATCCCCGTCAGGACTACTATATCGGCCGCTTCAAGGAGCGGCGCGTTCTTGTCCGTCAGCCCCTTTCCGGCATCGATTACCGTAACGTTGAACATACCGCCCATTATGACAGCCACATCCCGTACCGTGTCCGGCCCGATTGCCCCGGCCTGCTCCGGCCTGCCGGGCGGGGCGAGAAAGGTAATCCCGGACTTGTGCCGCGCGAGCACCCCCTGCATGAAGGACCTGTCAAGCCTGCCCGAATTTATCGCCGCGTCATAAATCGTGTATTTCGGGTCCATGTCCATGAAGGCTCCGCCTGAGCCTCCCGTGAGGTCCATGTCCGCAATAGCGGTGCTCTTCCCGGTAATCTTGGCTATGGCAAACGCAAGGCTTACCGCTATCGTCGTATTGCCCGAACCGCCCTTCGCCGACAGGCATGCTATTATGCTGCCAGCCTCGTTGTTATGCGGCGCGTTCACCCTCATCCGGCAGGCCTTGCTTACGGAGTCTGCAAGGTCGCGGCCGTCTACCGGCTTCATCAGGAAGTCGGAGCATCCGCTCTTTATCGTCTTCAGTATGGACTCGGAAGAGCCGTCCGACGAAATGCCCAAGATGAACACCGAGGGCGCATTGCGCGATACCCTGCCGACAAATTCAAAGCCATGCTCGTTTGCGGGATGCAGGTCGACTATAAGGATATCGGGCCTTGTCCGCTCGACAAGCTCGAACCCGGCGGTATAATCCGCAACCGCACCCAATACCACAACATCCATCCGCTTGATAAATTCTACTAGGCTATCCCGCGCGGGTTTGTCTCTGTCGATTATTACGGCTGTTATTTTATTCATATTCCTTTCCATCAATCCGCCATCCCGTAGCCTACACCTGAGCCGACAAGCCGGGCAGGTGCAAACAGTCTCTGAATCTCTCTGATATTTGTGACAAATTCGCAGCCGGGCCTGTCTATCGACGGCTGCAGCAGATACTCGTCGTCGGCCCCTGGAATATTGTGTTTTACCGCGTGGCCGTATGCGGTATTGCCGCTGTTGCGAAGTATCCGAGGTACCGGCCCTGAGCCGTTGCCATAGCCGTCTATCTCGATAATTCCATACCCGAATATAGTTACCGCAGCTGGAGCGTTGGACGATTTGCCGTCGTAAACCATAACAAGTATCCGTGAGCCTTTTGGCCATTTCTCATAGAAACTCAATCTGCTCGGCCCTTGAGGCTGTTCCACTATATTTCCGCCGGTGTCAAAAACCGAAACTGTCGCGTAAGGGCAATTTGAAGGATAGCGCGGGATTTTCGCCGGATAATCGGATTTGGGTATAACCGCCTTTTCGCGCACCGCGTTTATCGGCAATATCCCGTCTGGAAGACCCTCGAAGAGGGTGTAAAAGTATTCGCCCATTTTTATGCTTTCGATATCACCCTGGGTCGGCGCGGGGTTTATGCTCGGAAACGGACAGTCGTCGCATGTCCCGCTCCGGGCGATGGCGCTGAACCATTCATCTCCGGCGGGTGCTTGATTGCATCTCCAATAGGCGTTCACATAACCGTTTACTTGTAAGGAAGGCGAATTAACACAAT
>DASXVI010000380.1:0-2713 GCA_036504315.1 Nitrospirota bacterium | reverse complement strand
CCAGCCAATCTATATTAAATTTACCACAAGGGAGTAGATGCGTCAGCCAAGCTTGGTGGTGAGTTCGGAGGCGGTGAGGTTCGATACGCGGACGAGCTTGTTTTTGGAAGTCTCGCCGGAGATTATCTCGACTGAGGATTTGGAGACGCCGAGTTTTTTGGCGAGGAGTTCGACGAGCGCCTTGTTGGCCGCGCCCTCGACGGGCGGAGCGGTCAGCTTCACGCGCAGGACTCCCTCCGCCTCGCCGACTATCTCGCTGCGGGACGAGCGGGGCAGCACCTTTACGGAGAAGCTCACGCCGTCCGGGGATTCTTTGGTGGTAAGCTGCATTGGAGGCATCTCAAAATAATAGTCCCGCATGAAGCGGGACTAACCTGAAAAGATTCATTAGGGCGTCGTGGGAAACTATCTCCCCTCCTGCTGGTCTTCATATGAAAGCATCTTCAGGTGGTCTTCGATGACGCCCTTGACCTTGAGGGTGAAACGCTCCTTTATCCGCTGGAGTTCGGAGATTTCCTCCTGCATCTTGCCGAGCTTGTGCTGGGCCTCGCGGAGCATCTTCTCGGCGTCCATCTCGGCCTCTTTCAGGCGGAGCCTCGCCTCTTTCTCTGCGGAGAGCTTCATCTCCTCGGATATCTTCTGCGCGGACATCAGCGTATCGCGCAAGTCCTTCTCGGAGCCGCGGTAGTGCGATACCTGGGCCTCCAGCGAGGCCTTGTCTTCCTTAAGCGCCTCGTTCTCGCGGATAACCGCCTCGAACTCCTCGGTAACCTCTTCGAGGAACGAGTCCACCTCCGCCATATCGAAACCGCGGAACTTGAGCTTGAACTGCTTCTGCTTTATATCAAGCGGCGACAGGTTCAAAATTTTCCCTCCCCCAATATATTTTTACCCTATGCCAAGGGCCATCTGCCTGAGCGTCTTGATCAGGAACAACTGGATAAATATTATTACAGCAATTACAATCAAAGGCGAAAAGTCTATGCCGGTAGCCGGAAGCTTTCTCCTTATCGGACGCAGGACAGGCTCCGTCGCCGCATAGAGGAAGCGGACGATAGGGTTGTACGGGTCCGGGTTCACCCACGAGATAAGCGCGGCGATGATTATTATCCACTTGTAGGCTTCGAGCAGAAAATCGAGCACCGACGCGACAGCCCCAATAAAATTCCCAGCCAGCAATCCAGCCATCTATAAGCCTCCTACCGTTTGCGTATTTACTTGTTGCCCAACTCGCGAGAGCGCATGGTCGCGGCCTCGACCGCCGAATACATAGCCGCGCGGACCGCCGACTCCTCAAGCTTCTGCAGGCCGGCGATAGTCGTGCCGCCGGGGGATGTCACCATGTCCTTGAGCTTCGAGAGCGGGTCGCGAGTCTGGAGCGCCATCGCGGCGGAGCCGATAAGCGTCTGTGCCGCAAGCTGGAACGAGTCGTCCCGGGAGAGCCCCATCCTGACGCCTGCGTCGGACAGCGCTTCGAGTATTAAGAAGACATATGCGGGGCCGCTGCCGGAAAGCCCTGTCACCGCGTCCATCATCTTCTCGTCGTTTACCGCCACGACCACCTTGCAGACCGCAGAAAGCAGTTTCCTGGCCACTTCGATGTCGGAGACATCGCAGTTGCGTCCGCCGAATATCGCCGCGGCCCCCTCCTGTATCAGGGCGGGCGTGTTCGGCATCGCGCGGACGACCTTTGCGCGGTGGTCCATCCAGCCCTCAATCGTATCGACCGTCAGCCCTGCCGCAATCGAGACTATGAGCTGTTCGGACTTCTGGACCGCGGCAATATCGCCCAGGACCTGACGGACATTACTGGGCTTTACGGCAACCACTATGACATCCTTGCCCTCGGCAGCCTTCGTGTTCTCGTGTACCGCGCTCACCTCATAGGTCTTCTTCATGTACAGAAGACGCTCTGCGGAAACATCCGAGACGGTAATGTCTTCCTTGGTCACGAGCCCGGAGGTTATAAGCCCCCTGACCATCGCCTCGGCCATGTTGCCGGAGCCCAGGAAAGCTATTTTTTTATTCATTTTGACCCTCGATTTATCCGTAGTTTCTCGCGCCAAAAATGGCCGTCCCGACCCTGACGAAAGTTGCGCCTTCTTCCACCGCAACCGGGTAGTCCTGCGTCATGCCCATGCTGAGTTCACGCCCGGTGACGCCCTGAACATTCATTTCGGCAAGAAGGGCCCTTAACTTAATGAAATAAGGCCGGGAGTCCTCAGGGTCGTCCGTTATCGGCGGTACGCACATCAACCCGTCGATCGCGATATTCGAAAGTTTTGCAGCCTCGACCGCCGCGCCGACGACCTCGTCCGGGCCGAACCCGTGCTTGCTCTCCTCGGAGGCGATGTTCACCTCGAACAGGACCCGCTGGGTTATCCCCTTCTTTTTTGCCTGTCTGTCTATCTCGCGGGCAAGCTCGACGCTGTCTACCGAGTGTATCAGGGCGAACGCCCCGACGGCTTGCCTTGCCTTGTTCTTCTGGAGAGTGCCGATTAAGTGCCACTCTACGCTCGAATCAGCTGGCAAACCGACCTCGGCCATCTTGGCGAGAGCCTCCTGGACGCGGTTTTCGCCCAGTATCGCGGCCCCTGCGGCAACGGCCTCGCGCGCCGCTTCGGCGGGGTAGGTCTTGGAAACGGCGACAAGCCGTACCGAGCCCTTTTCCCTGCCTGCGCGCAACTCGGCGGCGCGTATGCCCTCAAGCACC
>DASXVI010000379.1:0-2842 GCA_036504315.1 Nitrospirota bacterium | reverse complement strand
CTCCCGTCAGGAGATATCCGAGATGGTAGGAGTTGCGTAGGAGACGGTTATCCGCATCCTGTCCGAATTCAAGGCCGACGGTTTTATCTCGACCGAGGGCCGCGAAATAGTCATCACCGACCCCGCCGGGCTTAAAAGGCTGTCCGGGGAACTGGAAGTATGAATTTCCTGTCATTCCCGCGCAGGCGGGAATCCAGAGACTTCTAAAGCCGCTGGCCCCCCGTCTTCACGGGGGCGACGAAAAATCAGGACTGATATGCTACACTTATCCCTATGAAAGAACTCGAAATTGCCAAGAGGGCCGCACTTGAGGCCGGGAGGCTCCTGCTCAGTTACATGGGCGAGCTGATAAACATCCAGTACAAGGGCGTGCGCGACCCGGTAAGCGAGGCCGACAAGGCGTCCGAGGCGCTTATTGCGAGCATAATCCGGGAAGAGCTGCCCGACCACGGCTTCCTCGCCGAGGAAAAAACGCAGTGGGAAGGCCGGGGCCGCTGGATTGTGGACCCGCTGGATGGCACGGTAAATTTCGCGCACGGATACCCGAGCTTCTCTGTCTCTATTGCATACGAGCTTGAAGGCCGGATGACCGTCGGCGTGGTCTACGACCCGTGCCGGGACGAGATGTTCTCCGCCGCCGAGGGCATGGGCACGAAGCTCAACGAGAAGCCGATAAAGGTCTCGGAAACAAGCGAGCTTATCCGGTCGCTGCTGGTAACGGGCTTCCCTTACGACATCGACCAGCGCCCCGAACAGGTGCTCCCGCTTTTTAACAGGTTCGTGCTTGCGGCCCAGGGCGTCCGCCGGGACGGCTCCGCCGCGCTCGACCTCTGCTATCTCGCCGCCGGACGGTTCGACGGCTATTGGGAACGCGGCCTCAAGCCTTGGGACACCGCAGCCGGTATGCTGATATTGAAGGAAGCGGGCGGGACCGTAACAAACTTCGAAGGGGCGGACTATAACCCGTTCATGGACGAGATACTGGCCTCAAACGGGAAAGTACACGGGGAAATGCAGAAAATAATAAAGGCTGAATCTTAGTTTTTCGGCCTTATCGTATATTTCTCCACCATCTTTACCGGGTTGTAGCTGAGTTTGGATTTTCTCAGGTTCGGCTCGCCCAGGTCCTGTTCGCGGTTCACAAACTCATAACCTTTGAACTCCTGCGCAATAAACTCGCTCGCCATAAACTGGTAAAGCCCGGAGAACTCCGAGTTTGCCTTCTCGACATGCACGACAGCCGTATGGTCGTTCAGCGGCTCGCCGATGGCCAACGCCTCGACCTTTCCGTTCACCAGCACCGTACCGCCAATACTGCTTAAATTGTCCATGTTGTCCAGCGCGTAGAGCGTAGCCTCGGTCTCGCCCACCGTGCTGGGCACTTCCAGCGAACACTTCTCCTGGCACCACCGCACGACCAGCTCCTTCGCCTGCGGGATAAGCTCGGCAGTCAGCCTCCGGTACTCGTGGTTCGGGTAGCTCTTCAGGAAGCGGTTTAGGAAGTTCTTCTTGTCGTGGAACTTGCGGCCCGGAAGAGTTGCGAGGTCCGACGCGCTGTAGACATAGTCCGCGTTGTCCTCATCGTACTCGAATGCGTATTTGGTGCTATCCTTGATATATTTATCTATGAATTCCCTGGACGCTATTGCGACCTTCTGGTCGCAGCCCTGGCACTTCAGGTGCTCGATCATCGCGTCTATCGTCTCCGGCACCATGTTCTCGCCGAGAGGCGGCAGGAAATAATGCCTGCCCGAGTAGGACTTGGCCAGTATCGCGATATTGCCGTTCAGCTCGGATATCCGGTACTCGTGGACATGGCGGAACATGAACAGGTTGGTGAAGTTATACTCGGAGATTTCGGGCTGCATGGCCTTGAAAATCCCTTCAAACCTCTGCCTGTCTTCAAGTTGTATCGGCCTGAACTCGGGGTATTTCGGAATTGGTATCATAGAGAGAAATTATAACAGAAATATTAAAAAAATTCCCTCGAAAAAAACTGCCGGAAAATACCCGGCCTCCTCAAAGGGTGGTAATGGCCGATTTGGGCTTTATAAACGATTTCGTGCTGCAATACAGCTACTTCGGGCTGTTCGGCCTGCTTGTGCTCGGCGCGCTCGGGTTCCCGTTCCCCGAGGACCTGGTGCTTATCCTCACGGGCGCGCTCATCGCGGACGGCACGGTAAAGGCCGTCCCCGCAGTAATCGTAGTCTACATCGGCCTGCTAATTACCGATTCGTTCCTGTATTATCTGGGCCGGAAGTTCGGGGTCAGGGTGGTGCGGTTCAAGATGTTCAGGCGTATACTGCCGGAGGACCGGCTCCTGAGGCTCGAGGCCGCATACTCGCGGAGCGGCATCTGGTTCATCCTTTTGGGCAGGCATTTCATCGGGATGCGGACGAAGCTGTTTTTAGTCTCGGGCATAATGCGCATGCCATACTGGAAGTTTCTCGCTACCGACGCAATTACATCGGTCTTGACCCTCGCGCTTATGCTGTATATCGGGTATGCGGGCCGCGAAAACTGGGAAAACATCAAAGCCTTTGCGCACCGGCATTCCTACCTGGCCCTGCCGGCCGGGGCGGCTGTCCTGGTTGTTGCTATAATACTTTATATAAGGCGCAGGAGGAGGGCGCGGACACTAAAGGCTTGAGGGTTCATGGAATTTACCGCCGCCGCACATCTACTCAAATTTTCCTTGTTTTATCATTTTAGTAATGCTAATTCTTATAAGTCACCTATACAACCCGGAGGCTTATGCAAAAATTAGCGCTCGCGTTCGTATCGCTTCTGCTCCTCGCTCTCTCTTCTCCTTCTTTTGCAGATTATAAAAACATAAGAGAAG
>DASXVI010000378.1:0-3910 GCA_036504315.1 Nitrospirota bacterium | reverse complement strand
TATCACCGGCCCGAACGGTACCGGCAAGACTTCGCTCGCCGTCCGCGCCTGCGCCTCACTCCTGATGCGGCTCCAATCCCCGGTGTTTATCTCCGTGACGGATTTCTTCCGCAAGCTCCAGTACGCGATAAGCGACCCCTGCGACAGCGAGGCCCGGGTGCTCAAGTATTACTCGAAGACGCCGTGGCTGTTCCTCGACGACATCGGCGCGAAGCGGGGGACGGACTATGTCAACGAGAAGCTTTTCGAGCTGCTCGAGTACCGTCTCACGAACGACCTGCCGACCTGTTTTACTTCCGACCTGGACCTTGACCGGTTAGAAAAGCATTTCAATATCCCTACCTCCGAGGGATCCGGCCGCAGGCTGACGGAGCGCATCGTGGAGATGTGCGAGGTGCACGAGTTGACTGGCAAGAGCTGGCGCCTTAAACCGATGGCTAAAAACGAGTACCGGCTGCCGTACGCCGACGATTGAGCAAGTATTCCGGCGGGCGTCACCCTCCCGTCCGCCGAGATGCCCGCAAGCTTCGCCGCGGGTGGACCAAGTACCCCGGGACGGCCACCTCTTCGGAGCCGTCCCGGGGATACCAAACAGCGATACGAAAGGAGACCTCGAATGTGCTTTGTCGGACCCAAAATAAAACCCACCTGGAAGAGCAAAAACCTCCGCAGCGAGACATTCATGCAGTACCTCTGCCGCGCAATGAACCTCGACCCCGGCGAGACGCTCAAGGTTCCCGAGGAGAGGCTGGAGTTCTTCGGCGAGCTTTACGCCCCGAACGCGAGGGTGCGCAGGATAGAGAGGTCCCAGTAAGATGCGCTGTCCCTGGTGCAACGGGGCATTGGTGCCGGACGAATATCGGGACTGCGGCCGAGTGACAAGGGTTCTGAAATGTCACGCCTGCGGCAGGCCATTTATCTGCGAGCTGACCTACCCGGCGGTGATAAAAAGGGCTTCGAAGGTCAGGCATTCGAAGCGGGATGCAATAGCGGAATTCTGTATCAGGAGGAATTTTTTAATGGGCAAAAATCTGGCAAATTTGAATGAGACGCTTTTCGCGCAACTTGACCGCCTCTCCAGCACGGACCTTTCCGGGGACGGCCTGAAGAGCGAGATAGAGCGCTCCAGGGCCGTAGGCGGCATAGCGCGGCTCATTATAGACGAAGGCAGGCTCGCGCTGGACGCGCACACGCGGATACAGAAGGACAGCAAGGGCGCGCCGGGCCTGTTCATAGAAGAGCCAAAGGTTATCAGCGATGGCAAGAGCTGATGCTTACACGAAGCGGCAGATCCAGTTCATCCGGACGCGATATTCGAAGATGAGCGTGCAGGAGCTGGCAGCCGCGTTCAATGAGAAGTACGGCACCGACAAGACGGCGAGCGCCATCAAGACCGCCTGCACGAACCGCGGCTACAAAAGCGGCCGACCGAAGGGCAACCCAAAAGGAAGCCTGCGTATTTTCACGAAAGAGCAGGCGCGTTACATCGAGGAAAAATACAAAGAGATGACCGAGGCCGAAGTGACCGCATCGCTCAACAAGGAATTCGGGACGGGATATAGGCAGTCGCAAATAGCGGCCTTCATCAACAACCACAAAATACTCTCCGGCAGGACAGGCTTTTTCGAGAAAGGCCACCAGCCGTTCAATAAAGGCACCAAGGGCTTCATGAAAAGTAACTCCGGCACATTCGTAAAAGGCCACATCCCCGGAAACCAGAAGCCCCTCTGGTCGGAACGCATAGACAGCAAGGACGGGTTCATCCAGATTAAGGTGCCGGAGCGGGACCCGCACACGGGCTTCCCCACGAGGTACAAGCACAAGCATGTCTGGATATGGGAGCAGGCGAACGGCTTGATACCGGAGAACCATGTCGTTGCGTTCAAGGACGGCAACAAGCTCAACTGCTCCCTGGACAACCTGATGCTGATAACCAGGGCAGAGCTGCTTTATCTGAACCAGTATAACTACCATGACATTCCGGCCGAACTCAGGGATAGCTTCCTCGTCATGGCGAAGCTGGAGTGTAAGACCTTCAAGTTGATACGCAAGATGCAAGCTGAAACTTAAACCAAGGAGGCTGCCTTACGATTAGCGCACAGTCCCACATACCACTTTCGTAAGTGCTTGGAAGAGCGCCGGCCGGGCGTAAAGCGGCAAATTGTGATATGCCCCGGAGCCGAACCCTCCCCCAGAGAGATTCGGCGCTCCGGGCGGACGGTCGAGGTGGCATGGGGCCACAGCCCGACTGAGGCAACAGCCTCGACAGGGAGCGGATACGACAGCCTCGACCATCCACCCGGGGATTAAACAAGGAGGAGATATGCAGATGCAAAAAGGACGACGGAAATATAACGGGCTTTTGTTAACGGATCAGCCAGGCGTTTACCAGTCAGAAGACGGTACAAAGTACGGCTTGACATCAGCGCGCACTTTCACCCGCTTATATCCGAAACCGCTGAGCAAGAAGGGCCTGAAGAAGGCCGCAGCGAGGGCGCGCCGTGGCTAACTCAAAAATCGAATGGACGGACGAAACGCTCCAGCTCACCACGGGCTGCACGAAGGCCTCGGCCGGGTGCGCGAACTGCTACGCCGAACGGATGCACAAGCGGCTGCAAGGCATGGGCCACGCGGACTACCAGCAAGAATTCTCGGAGGTGCGCCTGCACCCGTCGAACCTCGTAAAGATTGCGAAGCTCCCGGCCGGGAAGCGCGTCTTCGTCAACAGCATGTCCGACCTGTTCCACGAGCATGTGCCGTTCTCCTTTATTTTCATAGTATTTAAAGAGATGGCCAAGCGCCCTGATGTAACATTCCAGATTCTTACCAAGCGCGCCGAGCGGATGTCAGAATTTTTCGAAAGATGCAAAAAATGCGGCGATGAATTCCTTGAGGGCCGTACCGACATTCCGAAGAACATCTGGCTCGGCGTCACGGTCGAGGACCAGCAGCGCGCCGACGAGCGCATCCCGCACCATTTGAGCGTCCCCGCTGCCGTTCGGTTCGTCAGCATCGAGCCGATGCTCGGCCCGGTGAACCTACCGACATGCACAGGCCGGTCCGACTGTAAACTTAATGGGATAGACGGCCACAGTGATAAGCCGCTCGGCGGTCTTAACTGGGTCATCTGCGGCGGCGAGACCGGCCCCGGCGCGCGTCCGATGCACCCCGACTGGGTCCGCACCCTCCGCGACCAATGCACCGAGGCGGCCGTGCCGTTCTTCTTCAAGGGCTGGGGCGAGTGGGCTCCGGGCTCACAAGTTCCGCATTTAAGCACTGCTTATATGTCAAAAAATAAATGGCGAGATTATGGCCCGGAAGGCGGGGAATATAACACCGGTGGATTTTGGTGCAATGTCGGCAAGAAGGCCGCTGGCCGCACCCTCGACGGCAGGACATGGGAGGAGTTTCCGGTATGAATATCAAATTACCAGACGGTGCAATGCGGAAAGTAGTCAAGGTTGAGGACGGACAGGCATTCATAGAATTCACGCGCAAGGGTAAGGAGCCTGAGGTTGAGGTATTCCCGCCCGCGTCTATTTACGGGTTCACGCCGATAGCCATGCCCGCCCACAAGATAGAGGAACTGCGCGCCGCCGGATACAAGACGGCGGAGGACATGAAGGCCGAGACCCTGAAGGTTATCGAGGCCGACAAGGCCAAGGGTTGCCGGTTCGCCCTGCCGCTATTCCCGCTTACCTGTGGGCTGATAGACGGCCCCTGCGAGTGGAGCGGCCAGATAGAGAACTGTGCGATGGAGGCGGACCTGTTTTGTAGCGGGTGCGGCGATTCGGCTCCGGGCTGGAACATAATGAGCCAGACGGTGACGCCCTGCGACTGCGGCGGCCGGTTCATCCCCGCGGGCAACACCCTGATGATATCAGACTGCACAGTTTGCGGTGAGCAGGTC
>DASXVI010000377.1:0-2187 GCA_036504315.1 Nitrospirota bacterium | reverse complement strand
GGCAAGCCTATGATGTACGGGACGACGCATGAGTTCCTACAGTACTTCGGACTGAAGGACCTAGCGTCCCTGCCTTCGCTCCGCGAACTTGAGCGTGAACTCGGCATGGAGGGCAATACGCTCCTGTCCGACCTCGAACCGGAGCTTCCGGGATTCGACGGGCCCGAAATGGAGCAGATGGCTGCGGATTACCGCGTGAAGAAGGCCGCGGTAGAGGCCGAACAGAAGGCTAAAGAGGAGGCCGAGGTCCAGGAAGCGCTTGCAAGGGAGCTTGCCGGGGCCGAGGAGGTAATCGAGGGGGCGGGAGACGATGTCCCGGAGGTTATAATATCGGGCGGCGAAGACGCCGTAGTAGATATGGAAGACCTTGCCGCAGGAGGGGACAAGGGGCCGAGGTTCGTGATTGACGACCCGGACGAAGGGGCGGAAGAGGCCGGTTCAGGCGACCCTGAGACAGAAAAAGGTTGAAATCTGGCGTAAAGGCTATTGACACAGGCTTGCCTACTTTGGTATTATGCATTTTCCATTTCAAAGGCTTTGACGGGCTGGACTGGAAAGAGATTTAAGGAGGCCACGCGTGCAGGAGAGCGAAAAAATCTGGATGGACGGTAAGCTCGTCCCGTGGAAGGACGCTACGGTACATGTTCTGTGCCACAGCCTTCACTACGGCATGGGCGTGTTCGAGGGTATCCGCTGCTATAAAGGCAAGAACGGCTCCGCTGTCTTCCGCCTCGACGAGCATGTAGACAGGCTACTGGACTCGGCCCACATCTTCCAGATGGAGGTCCCCTTCACGAGGGAGCAGATAAAGAAGGCCATCCTCGAAGTCGTTTCGGCCAACAAGCTTGAGGAATGCTACATCCGCCCGCTCATATACATGGGTTACGGCCAGATGGGCATTTATGTCACAGGGCCCGCGAGCGTTTCCATCGCGGCATGGCCCTGGGGCGCATATCTCGGCGAAGACGGGATGAAGAACGGCATCAAGGTCTGCACCAGCTCTTTCAGCCGCCACCATGTAAATGCATCGATGGCGCGCGCGAAGTATACCGGGATGTATGTCAATTCCCAGCTTGCAAAGCGCGAGGCCAAATCGCACGGCTGCGACGAGGCGATGCTCCTCGACACCGAGGGGTATGTTGCCGAGGGCAGCGGCGAGAATATATTTATAGTCAGGAACGGCGTGATTAAAACCACCCCGCTTACTTCGATACTCGAAGGCATTACCCGCGACTCTATAATCGAGCTTGCGCGAGAGATGGGCTACGAGGTAAGGGAAGAGCGCTTTACCCGCGACGAGGTCTACATCTCGCAGGAGGCATTCTTTACCGGCACGGCTGCCGAAATCACCCCGATCCGCGAGGTGGACGGCAGGATAATCGGGACGGGCAAACCCGGCCCGGTTACAAAGAGGCTCCAGACCGCGTTTTTCGACATAGTCGAGGGCAGGTCCGCAAAGCGCAAAAAGTGGCTGACCAAGGTTGAATTCGCGCAGGCCGCAAAGAAACCGGCACCGAAGAAGACAGCCGCAAAAAAATAGATATAAAGTCATAAATATATAAGGTTTGCCGGAGTGGTGAAATTGGTAGACACGCACGTTTGAGGGGCGTGTGGAGCAATCCATACGGGTTCAAATCCCGTCTCCGGCACCATTAATAAAAAGAGGGCAGCTATTTGGCTGCCCTCTTTTTTTCTGATATGTCGGAGGGCTTAGAGCCCCTCAGTTATCCTTATGGTCGGTAATGTCATGAAATATTGTGGCAAAGGTTCTCTCCTGGGGCGAGAAGGCCATGACCTCGAAATACTTGCCGAGTGCGGCTAAATAGTGCTCGAAATAGGCAGGCTCGCCTGTCGAGGCTACTTTCCCGTAAATATCTACCCAGAACTGTTCGATACCTGGCAGGACATCCCGAACAGGCTTGCCTATGATTTTATCGGCCGACAAGCCGGTCATCTTCTCGAAAGCGGGGTTAGCCTCCATGAATATATAATCTATAGGGCGGCCGTCGCTGCCCAGGATTACCTCATGAAGCGCGAACGCGTTCAGCATCTTCTCGAACAGCATCCGGTACCGCTCCTGGCTCTCCCGGAGCTTTTCTTCGGCGTCGGCCTTTGAGTGCTCGGATTGGTATGTCCTTACTGCCTGCTCGATTGAATTTGCAATCCTGTCATAATGGGCGAAACCCA
>DASXVI010000376.1:0-2743 GCA_036504315.1 Nitrospirota bacterium | reverse complement strand
GCCTCCTCAAAACTTCTGTCAGGTTCCAATTACCCTGCCCAGTATACTTATGAATGAACTTTGACCTCCCGCTCTCCTGCAACATTAAGCCGAATGGTCTTGCCACCCCATCCCTGTGCATTATATATGGAGTAAATGCTGCTATAAAGCAGCCGATACTCTTTATAATTGGTCCCGTCTCGCTTAACCAGTATTTTCAAAATGTCATTTTCTGAATGGTAGTTTTCAATAGTGGGTGGAGCATTTTCCCTCTGGACGTATTTTTCCTTAGATTGGAGGTCTTGTTCCAGTGGTATAAATGCCTGTATTAAATTAACCGCCTTCTCAAAGCTGTCTCTGCTAAAGCTGGCTAATTTTAAGTCCTGGTCGTCCGGGCCAAGGCGATCATTCCATTCCTTGATGTTCTCTGCCGACGGGGCGGCCAGGTCTAATTGAAGGACACCTTCTTTATATTCAGCGCGTCCGGAGAAAAACGCAAAATGTTCCAAGCGCTCATCCGGCATTAAAAAGACGATTATCCATTCGCAGTCAGGATGCTTATCCTTTGTAACCTTGACTGCTTTTAGCAACGCCATCTCGATTTGGTCTCTTTCTAAGTCGAAAGGCACCACGCCCTTGTACTCAACGAGCTGGCCGCCGGTTACGCTCTTCCCGTTTTGAACCTTTACCGATAAAGGTATATCAATTTTTAAATTTTTATAAGACGAGACCGGGATAAGTTTATCCATCTTACTGGTGGTGCAGGCGAGCAACAAGAATGACAGCGATAATACTCCTAACAATCTGAACATTACGCCTCCTCACATCAACCACTCTTCCCACTACCCAAAATTGGCCTGCTTCGATTCCGGCTCGGGTATGTTATCCTGAACGCATCTCAATTGCTCGCTAGCATACCTTCCGCCGCCTATTTAATAGACAGCGCCTCTTTGCGCGCCCTCGGGTCGGGGACGGGTATCGCCTTCAGGAGCGCGCGGGTGTATTCATCCTTCGGGTCCAGGTAAACTTCGTCGGCGGTGCCGGTCTCGACTATCCTGCCCCGGTGCATCACGGCCACCCTGT
This sequence comes from Nitrospirota bacterium, assembly GCA_036504315.1. Classification (GTDB taxonomy): domain Bacteria; phylum Nitrospirota; class JACRHJ01; order JACRHJ01; family JACRHJ01; genus DASXVI01. Next base: position 1,681 of record DASXVI010000376.1, on the reverse strand, counting down.
CGCAGAAGTACCTGACGATGTTCAGGTCGTGGGCTATAAACAGGAAGGAGAGCTTGTATTCCTCCTGCAAGTCTTTGAGAAGGTTCAATACCTGGGCTTGAATCGAGACATCGAGGGCCGAAATCGGCTCGTCGGCCACGATAAGCTCGGGACCTACCGACAGGGCGCGGGCGATGCCTATCCTCTGGCGCTGGCCGCCGGAGAACTCGTGCGGGTACTTGTCCATCGCCTCGGCACCTATCCCGACCCGGCCCAAAAGCTCGCGGACGCGGTCGCGGGCCTCGAAGCCGCTTGCGATGCCGTTCACGACCAGCGGCTCGCCGACGATGTCGCCTATCTTCATGCGCGGGTTGAGCGAGGCGAACGGGTCCTGGAATATTATCTGCATCCTCCGGCGGAGCCTGCGCAAATCCTCATGACCTGCCTTTATTACATCCACCCCGCCGAAGTTTACGCTGCCCGCCGTCGGCTCGATAAGCCGAAGGACGCAACGGCCCGCGGTGGACTTGCCGGAGCCGGATTCGCCCACAAGCCCCAGCACCTCGCCGGGCGCAATCTCGAAGTCTATCCCGTCCACGGCCTTGACGACCCCCTTGCCGCCGAACATCCCGTGGCGGACCGGGAAATGCTTTATCAGACCCCTGACTGTTAGAAGATTTTCCATGAAATTATTATCCATTATGAAAAACCGGCTGTCAACGGAATAAAATAGGATTTAACCTGCATAAATCCAAGATTAAAGTTGACATAAGGGGCTTGCGAAAATAGAATTGAGGTACTTGGGCCTTGGCCGCGCGGCTCTGGGGCAATACGGCGGGAATAAATGATAAACATCATTGAGAAGGTTTACGACAAACTGAGGGAGGTATACGGGCCCAAGCATTTCACGGCCCTGCTCGGTCTTGTCGTAATAATCGCCGTCGTGGGCTTCCTGATAGGGCTCAAGTACGACAGATACATCAAGAACGACCCGGACTATTGCAACTCCTGCCACCTTATGAAGAAGCAGTACGACGATTGGGGCGTCAGCGACCACAAGACCGTCACCTGCCAGCAGTGCCATAAGCTCGGCACCCTCGAGCAGAACTCGCTTCTCATCAAGACCATTATATATGGTACTACAAAGGTAAAGCAGGAGCACGGCCGCAAGCTTCCCTGGAAATCGTGCGCGGACTGCCACTGGGAGCTGGACAAGCAGGGCGAGGACCTTTCCCGCCAGAGCTTCGGGCATTTCCGCCACAAGTTCCTCGAATGCCTAAACTGCCACCCGATTGCAAACCACAACTTCCCGCCCGATGTGTCGGCCTGCTCGAAATGCCACAGGGACAAGTCTGTCCACGGCACCGGCATGAAGGGGCTGTCATGTATCGACTGCCACATCTTCAGCATGCGCGAGGGGACGGAGAGAAACCGCGTCATCCCGACCCGGAAGAGGTGCATGCGCTGCCATGAGAATACGATGAGCCAGGATTTCCCGGCCGGATCGCCGATGCTGGGCCTGGAGTGCTTCGAATGCCACAAGCCCCACAGCAGCATCATCCCCGACGACGGCCTCTGTCTTAACTGCCATGGCCGCAAACTGAAGGATATGGGCCACCTCGTCCACAATATGGCCTGCAAAACCTGCCACAAGCCGCACGGCTGGACGATAAAGGACCCGCGGGTCCTCTGCGCGACCTGC
>DASXVI010000375.1:0-5520 GCA_036504315.1 Nitrospirota bacterium | reverse complement strand
CAGGCCGAGTATAGTCCAGCCGTCCCTGCCCCAGAGTAATGCGGGCAGGAATGCCGCCGTTATTGCAGCCATCGCAAGGACAGGCGCGAACCTGTCTACTCTGGATTCAGCCGTCTGCTCGTCCAAGCTAAAACCTCCCTTATGCCGCGGTCAGCCGCATGATCGCGGCGGGAATGTCCTGAAGAGGCATAACTTTATCCACGCCGCCCCTTTTTATAGCTTCGTTCGGCATCCCGAAGACGACGCATGACGCCTCGTCCTGGGCGATGTTATATGAGCCGCTCTGCTTCATCTCCAGCATACCGCGCGCGCCGTCGTCCCCCATCCCGGTCATGATGACGCCGACTGCGTTCTTTCCGGCATAGCGGGCCGCGGAGCGGAACAGCACATCCACGGACGGCCTGTGCCTGCATACCAGCGGGCCGTCCTTGACTTCGACGAAATATCTCGCGCCGCTGCGTTTCAGAAGGGTATGCCTGTTGCCGGGCGCAATAAGAGCGAGCCCGCGGACCACGCTGTCGCCGTCCCTGGCCTCCCGGATTTCTATCCTGCACAGGTCGTTGAGCCTTCTTGCAAAGGCCTCTGTAAACTTTTCTGGCATATGCTGGACGATAACTATTCCCGGCGCGTCCGGCGGGAGCGCTTCGAGGTATATCCTGAGCGCCTCCGTGCCGCCTGTCGATGCGCCGACGATGACTATTTTTTCGGTTGTCGCCGCCATAGCCTTGCCGCCTGCGGCCAGGGACGGGAGTATTGCGTCGGCAGTCAGTTTGGGCGCGGTCTGGAGTATGGCGTGCGAGGCCTTCTGGAGTTTACGCATCTTGCAGCCCGCCGCCGCCTTGACAGCATCGCATATACGGGTCCGCGACTCCTCCAAAAACTGCTTTGTGCCCATTTTAGGCTTGGTTATAATATCGACCGCGCCGTATTCAAGTGCCTTGAGGGTAGTCTCGCAGCCCTCTTCGGTGAGGCTCGAACACATTACGACCGGGATGGGATGCTGGCTCATCAACTTCCTCAAGAAGGTGATCCCGTCCATCCTCGGCATCTCGACATCGAGCGTTATAACATCTGGGACTTCTTCCCGTATGGCCTGGACGGCCATAATCGGGTCGCGGGCAGTTGCCATGACCCTTATCGCGGGGTCGCTGCCGAGAAGCTCTTCCATTGTCTGGCGCACTACAGATGAATCGTCAACTATGAGTACGGATATTCTGTTATCCACAGGCAAGTTCTCCAGTAATACCGGATGGGCGGATAAGCCTGACGAAGGCTTCACCGGTTGCAGAGTTTAGCAGCAATACCCTGCCGCGCGTCCCGCCGACGTCCTCCGCCGTTATCTTTATGCAGGCGCCACGCAGGATTTGCCTTGCGGCCTTTACGTTGGCGTCCCCTATCATCTTTTTCAGGTTGTCGTTATTAAACTTCTTGCTGAACATGTCCGAGCCGCCGAAGAGCTTGGCCTCGAGCGCGTATAACGGCACCCCGAGTGCGTTCAAGTCTTCCAGCATGCTCGCCACGGCATGTTCGACATAGCGGACATCCTGCGTGTTCTTGAACTTCGGGGCAGGGAGCACGCAGTGGCTCATCGCCGCTATTTGGTGGTCCTTGCTGAAGAGGCATACGGCGACGCAGGAACCGAGCAGCGTTTTTATTATGTTAGGCTCGCTCGCTACAAATATCTCGCCGGGCTTAAGCTCGACGACAGGCAGCGAGTAGCATGCCACGCTCATTCCGGCCTCCGGTAAATAGTCGGGGCGACCCTGATGAACTTCTCGGATATGCCGTCAAGCGTTTCGGAATGTCCGATGAACAGGTATCCCCCGGGGGACATCGCGTTATAATATTTTCTGAACAGCTCTATCTGGGTCTCCCTATCGAAATATATGATGACATTCCGGCAGAAAATTATGTCGATGTTGCGGATCCCGAAGTCGGAGTCCATCAGGTTAAGCCTTCTGAAAGTTATCAGGTTCCTCAGCTCCGGGGTTATTTTGTATACCCCCTCGTTTTTGCCCTTGCCGCGTAAAAGGTATTTGCGCCTCAGGTTCATCGGGATCGGCTCTATCAAATTTTCCGGGTAGACGGCCTTGGCCGCTATATCGAGGGTACGCGTTGAAATATCGGTTGCAAGGATATGGAAATTGCGTGTATTCGAACACTCCGACAGCACCATGGCCAGGGTATAAGGCTCCTCGCCGCTGCTGCAGCCGGCGCTCCAGACCGCTAACCTTTGACTGTGCCCCGACATCCTCTCAAGCGTCGGGAGGGCTTCTGAGCACAGAAAGTCAAAATGGCCGGGTTCCCGGAAAAAATCGGTCTTGTTCGTGCTGACCGCGTTTATCATCAGGGTGAGCTCTTCTTTTTGGCCCTGCGGCGACTCCACATAATGGATGTAATCCGCAAAATTGTTCATCTGGAGGGCCTTCATCCTCTTTGCAAGCCTGGCCGTCAGCATCCCCTTTTTTGCGGGCGGCAGCTTTATGCCGCAGACCTTGTATATGAAGGCCGCAATGCGGGCAAATTCCTTCAAGGATATGTTTGGGATGCCCGTTTCAACTTCTCGTGCGGCTGAGCCAGTGCTGAGCATGTTCACCCTCGTTTCCGCTATTTTTACCTTTTGGGCGGGGCATGGGTGCGCCCCGCCCTCAGGCGTCGGTTATTTGTTACGCCGCTTGCGCTTCGGTTGCGAGAGCCAGCATTGACAGGTCGTCGTCGGACAGGACCTTGTCGATGTCCAGGATAATCAGGAAGTGGTCGTCGCGCTTTCCCATGCCCCGGATGAACTCGGAACGGATGTTGGTGCCGAGCCTTGGGGGCGGTTCTATCTGTCTGCTGTCAAGGTCCAGGACTTCCTGTACCGCATCTGTGAGAGCGCCCATGTGGATCAACTCGCCTTCCATGGTTATCTCGACGATTACGATGCAGGTGTTGACCGTCTTCTCGGTTGCCGACATCCCCAGCTTCATCCTGAGGTCTACTACCGGGACGACATTGCCGCGAAGGTTTATCACGCCGCGCAGGAAATCCGGCATTTTGGGGACTTTCGTAATGCTCGTGTAATCGAGCACTTCCCTTACTTTTGCTATGTCGAGTGCGAACTCCTCCTCGGCCAGGTTGAATGTCAGATACTGGGTCGTTTCTATCATTTCCGTTGTAGCCATTTATTCCTCCGCTGTTAATAACGATCGAAATAGAAATCGTCTTCGGCCTCAATCTTTATATCGGCACCGCCAGCCACTTTCTTTACTTCCTTATATTGTGGATGGGCGGCTCAACCTGCCTCGACCCCCTACGGTTGATCTCGGCACGCTTCATGCGGCGCAGTTGCTGACAGCTTCCAGTTCGGCCGACTGGACGAGCTTGACCACATCGACTATAAGCGCCACTTTGCCGTCTCCCATTATGGTTGCGCCAGACACGGTGTCGGCCTCCTTGTACGCGTTTCCGAGGGATTTGATTACCGTCTGGTAGTCCCCGACGACATTGTCTACAACTATGCCTACCCGTTTGTCTTCAACCCGCACGATGACGATATGTTCTATCGGGTTGTCGCTGTCGTCCATGCCGAAAACCCCGCGCAGCCGCAGGTACGGGACTATCTCGCCGCGCACGTAAGCCAGTTGCCGGCCGTGGGATTTGGAGCGGTCGTCAAGGGAAAGCTCGACGCATTCCTCGACGAACGAAAGCGGCACGACGAAGCTGCTGTCGGCGACCTGTACCATAAGTCCGTCTATTATTGCAAGCGTCAGCGGCAGGCTGATGGATATGACCGTGCCCTTGCCCGGAGCGCTGGTGATGTCCACGGTACCCCGGAGCGAGTCTATCTCTCTTTTTACTACGTCCATTCCGACGCCGCGGCCCGAGATGCTCGACACGACCTTTGCCGTCGAGAAGCCTGGCGCAAAAATCAGGTTGAAAAGCTCGCGGCCGTGTATGTCTGAGTTCGGGTCTATTAATTTTTTCTCGATGGCCTTGGCACGGATAGCCTCCTCGTTCAGCCCCGCCCCGTCGTCCTTGACGGTTATTACGACCTTGTCGCCGGACTGGGCTGCTGATAAAAGTATCGTGCCTACCCTGCTTTTGCCGTTTGCCTCGCGGACATCGGGAAGCTCCACGCCGTGGTCGATGCTGTTTCTTATCAAATGGACGAGGGGGTCGTTCAGCCTCTCCAGCACTGTCTTGTCGAGCTCGGTCTCGGCGCCGTCCGTCTGCAGCTCGATCTCCTTGCCGATCTGCGAAGAGAGGTCGCGGACAAGTCTTTTAAACTTGCTGAAGGTCGTGCCTATCGGCATCATTCTGATGCCCATGATGATGTCGCGAAGCTCGGCGGTAAGCCGTTCTATCTCTTCGACAGGGCTGGCGAGTTCGGCGGACCCGATGCCTGACGACACCTGGCTGAGCCGCGCCTGGCTGATAACCATCTCGCCGACCAGGTTGATCAGTTTGTCCAGCCTGTCGGCCGGGACCCGGACGCTCGCGTTCTTTTCGGCGGTGAGCCTTTTGTCTACAGCGCGCTGCTCGGCGAGGGCGGAGTCCACCTTGGATTGGGGCACGAGGCCTTTCTCTGTCAGTAGTTGTCCTATCCGCGGCCTCTCCTGCATGACGCTCTCGATGTCTTCGCGTTTTATGTCGCCGCGCTCTACGAGGATCTCGCCGAGGAGCATCTTTGCGTCGCCGTCTTCGACAGAGACCTCGTCCGCAACCTGGCGGATAAGCACTTCACTGTCGTCCTCGACGAAGATGAACACATCCTTGATATGGTCGATCTCCTTCTTGCTCGTCAATACTATATCCCAGCAGCAATAGCAGGTTTCCGGGTCAAACCTGTCCAGAGGCGGTATATCGCCGGTATGTATCGAAACCTGGCAGTCCCCGAGGTCCCTGAGGTCGTCCAGAAGGATTGCCGGGTCCATGCCGTGCAGGAAGATATCGCCTGAGGGTTTGAACCTGATATGGTAGGTGAAAAGGTTTGGCTTGGAAATGCACGAGGATTTCTTCTTCTTGGGCGGAGCGCTATTCTCTTTCTTGGCGTTGTTGCCGTTCTGAGCGTTTTCCTGTGGCAGGAGGGCGTTCAGCCTTGAGATTATCCCGTCCGCTTCTGCGGGGTCCGGCGTTTCTCCGCCGTTTGCGGCTTCGAGCATCAGGCTTATCTGGTCGCGGGATGCGAGCACCAGGTCTATAAGCTCCTTAGTGACGCTGAGAGCCCCGTCCCTGACCTTGTCCAGTACCGTTTCGACATGGTGCGTGAATTTGGCAATGTCGTCAAATCCGAACATCGCACCGGAGCCCTTGATGGTATGCATGGCACGGAAGATGCGGCCTATAAGCTCAGTGTCCTCGGGAGACTCCTCAAGTTCGAGCAGGGCCTGTTCGAGGTCCGCCAGAAGTTCCGAGGCTTCTTCCAGGAAGACTTCCGTGTTCTTGTCTCTTTGAGACATCCGCCACCCCTGTTTTCTTAGTTGTGCATTTCTAAGCAGCTCTCAAAAGAGCCGCGCATGGCTGCCTTTAAAAACGCCT
>DASXVI010000374.1:0-15258 GCA_036504315.1 Nitrospirota bacterium | reverse complement strand
CGGACCAGCCTATCGCGACGCTCCCGGTCCAGCTGTTCAACTACGCCATATCGCCGTATGAGGAGTGGCACCAGAAGGCATGGGCCGCCGCCCTTGTCCTGATCTTTCTGGTCCTTATGCTTAATATAGCCTCGAAGCTGTACGCCATGAAAACTATGCCGAAGAAAGGTTGAGATGCCAGAAAAATTAATAGCCAAATTAATAATAGAGAACCTGAGCGCATGGTTCGGCAAAAACCAGGCGTTATACGACATTAGCCTGCATATCCCGGAAAATTCGGTGACCGCGATTATCGGGCCGTCGGGATGCGGGAAGTCCACATTCGTCAGGTGCCTGAACCGCCTGCACGAGGAGGTCCGTGGCGCGGCCTCAAAGGGCACGGTGCTGCTGGACGGCGAGGATGTCTACGCGGCGGGGATTGACCCGGTAATGCTAAGGCGCCGGATGGGCATGGTGTTCCAGAAGCCCAACCCGTTCCCGACGATGTCGATCAGGGAAAATGTCGTTGCGGGCGTGATACTCAACCGCAGCATGAAGGCGTCCGAGATAGACGAGACCGCGGAGAGGTACTTAAGGCTTGCCGCATTATGGGACGAGGTAAAGGACAAGCTCGACAAACCGGGCGTCAGCCTCTCAGGCGGGCAGCAGCAGAGGCTATGCATCGCGAGGGCGCTCGCGGTCGAGCCCGAGGTATTGCTGGCTGACGAACCCGCTTCGGCGCTCGACCCGATTTCAACAGCTAAGGTCGAGGAGCTTTTTTTGGAGCTGAAGTCACGGTACTCGATAATAGTCGTAACGCACAACATGCAGCAGGCGGGCAGGATATCCGACAGTACGGCTTTTTTCCTGAACGGGCATCTTGTAGAGTATGACGAGACGGCAAAAATATTCACAAACCCGGCCAATAAACAGACCGAGGACTACATCACCGGCAGGTTCGGTTAATCAAGGAGAGGCGATGAGCAGCATAATGGACAGAGAGCTCCAGGAGCTTAAGGACAAACTTCTGAAGATGGGGGCGCTTGTCGAAAACCAGGTCGAGCGCGCCGTCAAATCGCTCGTGGAGAGGGATGCCGAACTTGCCACCTCGGTAATAAATTCCGACGATATGGTCAACCGCATCGAAGTGGATATCGACGAAGAATGCATACGCATCCTTGCGTTGAGGCACCCGGAGGCCGGCGACCTGCGCTTTGTCACAACCGCAATGAAGATTGTAACGGACCTCGAACGCATGGGCGACCTTGCGGTGGACATCTGCGAAAGGGCGCTCGAACTGAACGAGGAGCCGCAGCTTAAGCCTTACATAGACCTGCCGAGGATGGCCCTTGCGGCCCGCGAGATGTTGAAGGAGGCGCTGGACGCGTTCGTCAACAGGGACTCCCAGCTTGCAAGGAAAGTCACGCAGTCCGACGACTTCGTCGATGATTTGAACGAGCAGATTTTCAGGGAAATAGTAACTTATATGGTAGCGGACCCGCATTCGATATCCAGCGCCATACGCTTGACCTATGTATCCAAGTATATCGAGCGCATTGCCGACCACGCGACGAATATTGCGGAGATGGTGGTCTATCTTGTCGAAGGCAAGATAATACGGCATATGGGCGTTTAAGAATCATGCGGCTTGCCGCATCTTCAAGCCTGTAGGCAGGAATAACCTGAAGGTGCTTCCCTTGCCCGCCTCGCTTTCCAGTTCTACGCGGCCGCCGTGCGCTTCGGCGGCGGCCTTGACGATTGCAAGTCCGAGGCCGGTGCCCTTGATCCCTGCGGTTTTTGGGCTGCGGTAGTATTTCTCGAACACGTTGCCCTGCTCTTCGGCCGGTATGCCCTGGCCCGTATCTGTTACCGATATCATAACGAAGTCCCCTGCCTTTTCGGAAACTTCCTGGGTTTTCAGTGTTATTTTACCGCCCGGAGCGGTATAATTAATGGAGTTCTGAAGAAGGTTGGATACCGCCCGCTGGACGAGCTTTTGGTCCATAACAATTTCATTCGGCATATCCGTTTCTGTTTCTATTGCAAAGGTAAGCCCTTTTTCCTGTACAGCCCCTTCCAAGTCTGCATACGCTTCCCTCAATGCACTGGCTATATTGGACGGGGAGAGGTCCAGCGCGAGCTTTCCCGCTTCCATCTGTGAAATGGATAAAAAATCCTCTACCATGCGATAAAGTCTTTTACTACTTTTTCTAATTGCGGCCGCCATTTCGATTGATTCCGGGTCTAATTTATATGCACGGGTGTTAAGTAATTCGGCATAGCCAATTATACTCGTGAGCGGCGACTTAAGGTCGTGGGTTACCATGGTATAAAAATCCTCTCTTTGACGCTCCAGCACCTTCCTTTCGGTGATGTCGATTGCGGTGCCTATCAGGGCGGGCCTGCCGTTGTAGATAGTCATTGTCGCGGTGCCTTCAATTTCGATGACTCTCATATCTGTCCTCGTCCAGCGGCGGGTGTAATGGATGCTCTCGCCGGAGAGAACATTGTTCAGGCATTCCATCGTGGCCTCCCGGTCGTCCGGGTAAATCATATCCAGAAGGTTGGGCATATTTGCGAACTCGCCTTCCAAATATCCCAGCATCCTGCACATCTCGGAATTGACATAGATAAAGCGCATATCCTGGACAAAGTATATCCCCACAAGGGCCTGTTTTGCCAGATTTCGGAACATGGATTCCGACTCCTTCAGGGCCTCCTCTGCACGCTTGCGCTCGGTGATGAAGCGCGCCTGCTGCACATTCTGGTAAGCGGTGGCGGATAGCTGGTTGGCCAGCGTGAACAATGCTTGCGCCACCTGCCCAAACTTCTCGCGCGACATGGCGGGCAATTCGAGGAAGGCCTGGGCCACGGCATCTTCGTCGGCTCCGATCTCCCGTGCGTAAGCGCGCATCTTATCTTCGGTCTGGGAAGCGTCGCGCACCTGCCCTATCAGCCAGTTAGCGATGTGCCGTCCGCCGACCGAGATGCCGGCGCCCGCGTCCCAAAGCCCGCCGCTCATGCACGGTGCGACGGTCGGCCCCCGGGTGGAAAGCTGCCCTATCATGGCATCCGACCGGTAGCAATTGGCGCAGCCCTTTTCGGTTCTGCGGATAATGTTGCAAAGGCGGCTAAAGTTGCTCGGCGCGGTGATGGGCGTGCCGTCGGGGCGGCTGATTATGGACGCGACGCCTGTGGCTCCGGCGAACTCGTCCTGAAGGCGCTGGATGTCCTCCATGATGAAAAGGTCCTCGAAAGCGATGCCCTCGGAGTCGTCCAGAGGGCGCGTCAGCGCCACAAGGCGCTTTTCCAGCGCTTCCTCCGCCCGCTTGCGCTCGGTGATGTCTATTGCCGTGCCGATGATAGCGGGTTTGCCTTTGAACATTGCAGGCGAACCAAGCACCTCTACAAAGGCAATGCTGCCATCCTTCTTCACTATTCGGAACTCGTAATCAACGGTATCAACCTCGCCTGCGAGCCGTTTGCGTATGTTTTCCCGAACAATCGCCCGGTCTTCCGGATGGACGGTTTCAAGGACTGTTTTAAAATTCAGAAGCTCTTCCTTTGTATACCCCTGAATTTGGGCTTCCCTGTGGTTTACATAGACAAACCGGCCGTCCTGAATCAGGTAAACGCCGACAAGGGCTTCCTCTGTAAGGCTTCGGAACATGGACTCAGATTCCTTTAGGGCTTCCTCTGCACGCGCGCGGTTTGATTCCGCGGCCTTTCTGTTTACCGTCTGCCTGATGGAATTTATTATTCTTGTGAAATGCGCGAAACTTATATCCTTGGTAAAATAGTCGTCAGCTCCGTTTTTAAAGGCATCCCTTGCTAACTGCTCGTTACCCTGTCCGGTTATAAATATGAACGGGATATCGTTGTTACGGCTCCTGAGGGTCTGGAGAAGTTCCATGCCGTCCATGCCCGGCATCTGGTAGTCGGAAAGGATGCAATCCACCTTATTGGTCTTTAGATAATCGATACACTCCTGCCCGCCCTCGACCACATTTATATCGAATAATGGCGATTCCCTTAATAATCTCAACTTCATCATCTGGGCAATATCAAAGTCGTCGTCCACTATTAATATAGACAGCGAATGCATAGGAACCTCTTTTTTCTGCTTATAATTCAATTATATACTATTTTCGTGTTTTATAAATAGGGAGTATCCCTTTAATTTGCCTTGCAGGACGTTATAAACAGAGCCGTTGACTATAACTCATTAACTGTTACAATGAACGGGACAGGTCATCGGTATAACCGAATTTTATTTGGAGAAGGAAACGCATGGTATCTATTAATATCGCCATTGTCGATGACGAAAGAAGCGTAAGCGTCCTGTTGAGCCGGTTCCTGTCCAGGGAGGCGCCCCATTTATCCATCGCATCCTTTGAAAGCGGGCAGGACTTGCTGGAATTTCTCAAGACCAATGAAGTAGACTGCATACTCTCAGATTACCAGATGCCTGTGATGAGCGGTCTGGACCTGCTTGCCGCAATCAAGGAGCAGGGCTACGATATACCTGTCATATTTATCACCGGGCAGGGTAATGAGGATTTGGCGAGGGATGTCTTCAGGAGCGGGGCCTTCGATTACTTCACCAAAGACATAGGCTTCGCACATCTCCCGAGGATAATCAATTCTATAGAACAGGCGATAAAACGCAGGGCCGCCGAGCGTTCAAGGCTTGAAGCGGAAGATTTCCTGAATATAATAGTGAACGAAAACCCCTACTCTATATGGATTTCCGACGACGAGGGCACTCTGGTCCGAATCAACAGGGCATGCTGCGACCTGCTTCGGATAAAGGAAGAGGAGGTCGTCGGGAAATACAATATTCTGAGGGACGAAGTTATAGAAGAGCAGGGGGTTATGCCGCTCGTAAAAAAGGTATTTGAAAACGGCGAAGCAGTACGGTTCGACATTAAATACGACAGTTCGCGTCTGGGAAATATTTCACTCGAAAAGAAGACGTGTGTAATGCTGAATGTGACGATATTCCCCATAGTTGGCTCAAATGGCAGGGTTACCAACGCGGTAATACAGCATACCGACATCTCCGAGCGCAAGCGCGTGGAGGAGGCGCTGGAGAAGCGGCTGGTGGCGCTGACGCGCCCTCTGGACACCGCCGCGGGCATCGCGTTCGAAGAACTGTTCAACATGGAGGACATCCAGCGCCTGCAGGACGAGTTCGCCCTGGCCACCGGTGTAGCGTCCCTGATCACCCGTCCCGACGGCACGCCCATTACTGCGCCAAGCAGCTTTTGCCGCATTTGCAAAGATATTATCCGCAAGACCGAAAAGGGCCGCGCCAATTGCCGTCGGTCCGATGCCATAATCGGGCGGCTTTCCACCCAGGGGCCGGTCGTCGAGCCGTGCTTGAGCGGCGGACTTTGGGACGCGGGCGCCGGCATCTCGGTCGGTGGACAGCACATCGCTAACTGGCTGGTCGGCCAGGTGCGCGACGCGACCCAGACCGAGGAGAAAATGCGCGCCTACGCCCGGGATATCGGGGCCGACGAAGACGCCGTGGTCGAGGCCTTCCTCGAAGTGCCCGCCATGTCGCGCGAGAGGTTCGGGCAGGTGGCCCAGGCGTTGTTCACGCTGGCCAACCAGTTATCCGCCACCGCTTACCAGAATGTGCAGCAGGCGCGCTTCATCTCCGAGAGCAAGCGGGCGGAGGAGGCTCTCAGGATGCATGAAAAAAGAAGGGCCGAGCTGTACTCGATGATTTCCCACGATTTCAAATCGCCGATTTCCATCATTGTGGGGTATGCCAAATTAATCATGTCGGACAAGGACAAACTGGATGCCGATACCTTTGAGATGGTGTCCGCTATCGAGGGGTCCTGCGCCAGATTATATTCCATGGTCGAAGACGCTGTTGCGTCATTTAAGCTGGAGGACGGTTTTATATCGCTGAACAAAATCCATTTGGACATTGCCGGATATATAAATGAAATAGTCGTCCCCTTCAAAGTGCTTGCCCGGCAAAAGGGCCTGACGCTCGAGTCCGGGATATCGACGGACCTGCCGAAACTCGAAATAGACAGAAGGTATATGGACCGGGCCGTATCCAACCTGCTGCAGAACGCGATAAATTATGCTCCGGCCGGCGGCGTAATAACTGTTACCGCCAGGCGGGGTAAGTCTGAATCAGTCCCGGCAGTAATAATATCTGTGAAAGACACCGGGCCTGGAATATCCATAGAAGAGCAGGGCAGGATATTCGAAAAATACTACCGTTCCCCAAAAACTTCAGGCATAGCGGGGACAGGTCTGGGGCTTGTCATAGCCAGGACTGTGGTGGAAGCGCACGGCGGAAGGGTTGAAGTCCAAAGTGAAGAAGGCAAGGGAAGCACCTTCAGGATAATCCTGCCTGCTCTCAACGAGTAGGCTTTAGCGGAAAGAAATTTTATATTAGCCGCGAGGCAAACCAAACAAAGGCCGCTTACATCACTGTAGGCGGCCTTCTTGTTTCCTGGCTCCCCTTAATGGATTAGAACTGTTCTCATGATGCGGCTCATATATCTCACATATATCTTGACTTCATTTTACCTGTCAGAGGCTATACTTTCTATTAAGGTATTTATCGGAGGTTTTCATGAAAGACGCGATATATCTCATGCTGTCAGTTTTTATCTTCCTTTCAGGCATCTGGTTCGTGGACGGGTGCGAGCGTCTCAGGAGGATTGGCAAATGAACTGGTTGTATTTCATCTCAGGCCTGATTGCCCTCGGGCTTCTCGCGTACCTTATAGTAGCGCTGTTGAAGCAGGAGTCGTTCTAAATGAACGAATATGACTGGGGCCAGATAATTCTGTTCTTTATAGTGCTGTTGGGTCTTGTAAAGCCGCTCGGGGCCTTTATGGCGCGGGTATACCAGGGAAAAAGGACACTGCTGACGCCCGTTATAGAGCCTGTAGAAAGGTTCGTTTACCGGTTCGCTGGCATTGACGCTTCCGAGGAGATGGAATGGACCCGTTACGCCAAGGCAATGCTTGTATTCAACCTGCTTGGCGTGTTGGCGGTCTATGTCTTGCAGCGGTTTCAGGGCGGGCTGCCTGTAAACCCGGCAGGCGTCCCCGCCGTATCGCCCGACTCGGCGTTTAACACCGCAATAAGCTTCGTCACGAACACGAACTGGCAGGGTTATCCCGGCGAGACTACCATGAGCTACCTGACGCAGATGCTCGGGCTGACCGTTCAGAACTTCCTTTCTGCTGCGACGGGTATGGCCGTGATGGCGGCCTTGATAAGAGGGTTCGCGCGGTATGGCACAAAAGGGGTGGGCAACTTCTGGTCCGACATTGTGCGGACCGTTCTATATATCCTTATACCGCTGTCCCTTGTTTTCTCGGTCGCGCTGGTATCTCAAGGTGTAGTGCAGAGTTTTGCCAAGCCGAGGACTGTAACGCTGGTCCAGCAGGCAAAAGACGATAACGGTAATGCGTTGGAAAAGCAGGTTATCCCGTTAGGCCCGGCGGCATCCCAAATCGCCATAAAGCAGCTTGGCACAAACGGCGGCGGTTTTTTTAATGCCAACTCGGCGCACCCGTTCGAGAACCCGACTCCGCTCTCAAATTTTCTTGAGATGCTCGCAATTCTGCTAATTCCGGCGGCGCTCTGCCATACCTTCGGAGTTATGGCGGGCGACAGGCGGCAGGGTTGGGCCATTCTGACCGTTATGACCGTCATCTTCGTCTCGTTCCTCGTTTTTGAGCTATGGGCCGAGCACGGCGGCAACCCGATGGTCGCGAAGGGAGTGGCGGCGGCGGACATGGCCAAATCCCAGCCCGTCTATAATAATATGGAGGGCAAGGAGGTACGGTTCGGCATAACCAACTCCGCCCTCTGGGCGACGGCAACGACTGCGGCGTCCAACGGGTCGGTCAATTCCATGCTCGACTCGTTCATGCCGCTTGGCGGGCTTGCTCCTCTCCTCCTTATCCATATCGGCGAGGTCGTATATGGCGGAGTAGGCTCCGGCCTCTATGGGATGCTGGTATTTGTGATAATTGCGGTATTCGTCGCGGGGCTTATGGTGGGCAGGACGCCTGAATATCTGGGCAAGAAGGTCGAGGCCTTCGAGATGAAGATGGCTTCTATCGTAGTCCTGGTCCCGATATTCTTTATCCTTATCGGTACAGCGATAGCCCTGGTAATTCCGGTGGGAACTGCGGGCGCGTCCAATCCCGGACCTCATGGTTACAGCGAGATACTTTATGCATTTTCGTCCGCCGGGGCGAACAACGGCAGTGCGTTCGCCGGGATAAACGCCAATACGCCCTTTTACAATACCGCACTCGGGCTGGTGATGTTCTCCTGCCGGTTCTTCGTCGCAATCCCGATATTGGCTATTGCCGGAAACCTCGCGGAGAAGAAGAAGGTTCCCGTAAGCGCGGGCACTCTGCCGACGCACACGCCCCTGTTTATTGGCTGGCTGATTTCGGTTATTTTGATTGTGGCGGCGCTGAGCTTCTTCCCGGCCCTTGCGCTCGGGCCGATTGTGGAACATTTGATGATGAGATAACCGTCTTTTCCGCAAGACGGCGCGACATTGCCCGGAGGAGCTTTTAATGAACAATGACGCCCTTAAAAAGAAGGTTCCGGCGTATTCGGGATTATACAGGCGCGCGCTGGCCGAATCCTTCATGAAGCTCGACCCGCGTATGATGATAAAGAACCCGGTGATGTTCGTGGTCGAGGTAGGAAGCCTGCTGACCACCGCCCTCTGGCTTCATGCTCTCACTGGGCATGGCGAAGCCCCGGCTTGGTTCATAGGAAATATCACCATGTGGCTATGGTTCACCGTACTTTTCGCAAACTTCGCAGAGGCGCTGGCCGAAGGCAGGGGCAAGGCGCAAGCGGAGTCCCTGAAGAAGATGCGGAAGCAGACCCAAGCGAAGAAAATTGAAAAGGGCTTCTGCGTAGGGAAGGGCGTCAGACCCGAAGACCACTGCATCACGGTCGTCTCTTCCTTCGAGCTTCGAAAAGGGGATATCTTTCTTGTCGAGGCAGGCGACCCGATACCCTCGGACGGCGAGATAGTCGAGGGGGTCGCTTCCGTAAACGAGAGCGCTGTTACCGGTGAGAGCGCGCCGGTCATACGCGAATCGGGCGGGGACAGGAGCGCAGTCACGGGAGGGACGACGGTCCTTTCAGACTGGATTATAGTAAAAGTCACCGCTGACCCCGGTGAAGGCTTTATCGACCGCATGATTGGGCTCGTGGAGGGGGCAAGGAGGCAGAAGACCCCCAATGAGATTGCTCTCGGCATTCTGCTCGCCGGTTTCACAATAATATTCCTCGTGGTATGCGCCACGCTACTCCCATACTCGCTGTACAGCGTGAAGGCCGCCGGAAGCGGCACCCCGATAACCATCACGGTTTTAGTAGCGCTCCTCGTCTGCCTGATTCCAACCACAATAGGCGGGCTGCTTTCCGCAATAGGCATTGCCGGTATGGACAGGATGATAAGGAGGAACGTGATAGCCATGTCGGGTAGGGCGGTCGAGGCTGCGGGCGACGTGGATGTGCTGCTCCTCGACAAGACGGGCACCATTACGCTCGGCAACCGTCAGGCTGTTGACTTTCTGTCTGCGGCCGGCGTAGAAATGAACGAGATGGTGGAAGCTGCGCAGCTATCCTCTCTGGCCGACGAGACCCCGGAAGGCAGGAGCATTGTCGTCCTTGCGAAAGAAAAGTACGGGCTTCGCGGCCGTACAGTAGGCGCCGCCGACGGCCACGGGATGAATTTCATACCTTTTTCGGCCCAGACAAGGATGAGTGGAGTTGACGTTGACGGCGTCAGCATACGCAAAGGCTCTCCTGACGCCATAACCTCTTATGTCAGGGAATCTGGCAACAAGGTCCCCGAATCGGTTGTGTCCGCAGTTGAGAATATTGCTCGCTCCGGCGGCACCCCGCTCATTGTTGCAAAAAAAGGACGGGCAATCGGTGTGATAGAGCTGAAGGACGTTGTGAAGGGCGGTATCCGTGAGCGGTTCGCGGAGATGCACCGCATGGGGATAAAGACGGTCATGATAACAGGCGACAACCCCGTAACGGCTGCGGCAATCGCGGCGGAAGCGGGAGTGGACGATTTTCTTGCGGAGGCCACTCCGGAAGCGAAACTGAAGCTTATCCGTGAATACCAGGCAGGCGGCAGGCTGGTTGCCATGACCGGCGACGGCACAAACGACGCGCCAGCGCTCGCGCAGGCAGACGTGGCTGTCGCCATGAATACGGGAACGCAGCCCGCGCGCGAGGCCGCGAACATGGTCGACCTGGACAGCAACCCGACAAAGCTCATCGAGATAGTCGAGATAGGAAAACAGCTCCTTATGACACGGGGGGCATTGACTACTTTCAGCATCGCGAACGATGTGGCAAAATACTTCGCAATAATCCCTGCCGCCTTCGCCTCCACTTATCCCGCTCTCGGCGTCCTGAACTTCATGCACCTGAAGGCCGCAATACTTTCAGCCGTTATTTTTAATGCGATTATTATCGTATTTTTAATACCTGTTGCGCTAAAGGGAGTTAAATATAAACCTGTTTCTGCCGAGCTTCTCTTGAGGAATAACCTCCTGGTTTATGGTGTCGGCGGGCTTGTCGCGCCGTTTATAGGGATAAAATTAATTGATATGGCGCTGACGGCCATAGGGCTGGTGTGAAGGGGGAAGGAACAAAATGTTAAAAATTCTTAGGCCCGCAATAATATTATTTGCCCTGCTCAGTATAATGACGGGCATCATATATCCTCTCGCCGTTACAGCCGTAGCCCAGGTGGCGTTCCCGTCGAAGGCCGACGGCAGTATCATCTACAGGGCCGGCCGGTCGGTCGGCTCGGAGTTGATAGGCCAGCCTTTCACCGACCCGAAATACTTCTGGGGCCGACCGTCCGCAACCTCGGGCTTCCCGTATAATGCGATGGCGTCCGGCGGCTCGAACCTTGGGCCGACTAATCCCGCGCTCGCGGATGCGGTCAAAGCGCGCGTCGTCGCTTTGCAGGCTGCCGACCCCGGCAACAAATTACCCATCCCGGTGGATTTGGTCACGGCCTCGGCCAGCGGGCTTGACCCGGACATAAGCCCTGCCGCCGCTCTTTATCAGGTATCCCGTGTCGCGCGCGCAAGGGGTATGACAGGTATGACACAGGAGCAACTTAAGAGCCTGGTGGCACGGCAAACCGGGAAAAAGTGGCTTGGCATTCTCGGCGAGGAGCGGGTCTGCGTGCTGAAGATAAACCTTGATCTGGACGCGAGGTAAATATGGCCGAAAAATCACGCCCCGACCCTGATGAACTTCTTGTCCGCGTGGAAGCCGAAGAGCAAAGCAGGGGAAATGGGAAACTGAAGATATTCTTCGGGTATGCCGCCGGTGTTGGCAAAACCTATGCCATGCTTGAGGCCGCCAGGCGGCGGAGAGCGGAAGGCATTGTCGTAGTCGCGGCATATGTCGAAACCCACGGCAGGGTAGAGACGGAAGCGCTGCTTGAGGGCCTTGAGGTCATCCCGAGAAGGAATATGGTATACAAGAGCGTCACCCTTACCGAACTTGACACAGATGCCGTCCTTGCCCGTAGTCCCCGCATAGCCCTTGTGGACGAGCTTGCCCATACCAACGCGCCCGGCTCCCGCCACCTGAAACGCTACCAGGATGTCGAGGAGCTGCTTTCCGCGGGTATCGACGTATATACAACCCTGAATGTCCAGCACCTCGAAAGCCTGAACGATGTTGTTGCCCAGATAACCGAGATTACCGTAAGGGAGACGGTGCCCGACCGGGTGCTTGACGAGGCGTCCGAGATTGAGCTTATCGATATACCGCCGGAGGAACTGCTTCAGCGCCTGCGGGAGGGCAAGGTTTATGTCCCCGAACAGGCGGTGCAGGCGATAGAAAAGTTTTTTCAGAAGGGAAACCTGATAGCGCTTCGTGAAATATCCCTGAGGCGGACGGCCGACCGGGTTGACGAGCAGATGCGCGCGTACATGGAGAGGCAGGCGATACCAGGCCCGTGGCCCGCCAAAGAGAGGCTCCTCGTCCTGATCAGCGGCAGCCCGTTCAGCGAGAAGCTGATCCGTACTACGCGCAGGCTCGCCGACGAGCTGAAGGCTGAATGGTGCGCGGTTTATATCGAGACCCCCGGCAACGACAAATTCGTCCAGGAAAACCGTGAACGGGTATGGCCGTTCCTCAGGCTCGCCGAAAGCCTCGGCGGGAAGACGGCGACGCTTACGGGCGCTTCGATAGCCGACGAAGTTGTAGGCTATGCCCAAAAGCGTAACGCAACGAAGATAATAATGGGCAGGCCGGTCCGCCCAAGGTGGCAGGAACTTCTGCGCGGCGCGGTCGTAGACCAGGTAATCCGCAAGAGCGGGCCGATAGATGTGTATGTTGTCAGCGCCACACCTGTCGTGCGAAAAAACAGCGGAGGAGGGCTGCCTGTATCCGAATCCTCATTCCGGGATTATATGGTCAGCCTCGGGCTGGTTGCGGCTTCGACCGTTTTGGGTATTTTTGTCCGTGGATTTATTTCACCAACCAACCTTGCGATGCTCTATCTCCTGGCCGTCGTTATATCGGCACTATACTCCGGCCTGATGCCGTCCCTCGTGGTTGCGTTACTTGGCGTATTGGCCTTTGATTTCTTCTTTGTACCGCCGCGCATGACCTTCGTTGTCGCGGACACCGAGTATTTCATTACTTTTGCAGGGCTGCTCATTGTCGGCGCGGTAATCAGCACCCTCGTTTCGCGGGCAAGAAAGCAGACC
The DNA here is from genome assembly GCA_036504315.1 of Nitrospirota bacterium. Lineage (GTDB taxonomy): Bacteria > Nitrospirota > JACRHJ01 > JACRHJ01 > JACRHJ01 > DASXVI01. Next base: position 2,498 of record DASXVI010000374.1, on the reverse strand, counting down.
GAAGCGCTTCGCATAAGGGAGGCCCAGACCGCCAGCATCTATGCCATGAGCCGCGACCTGGCTGCCGCTACCGGGCTGGATGAAATACTGGACGCAATAGTCAGGCATGTCAGGGGCAACCTTAATGCAATGACGGCGGTTCTTCTTCCTGAAAAAGGCAGGCTGGTTATAAAGGCGGCCGGTCCCGGCGTTGCGTTGGATGAGAACGAGAAGTCGGTTGCGCTCTGGGTATTTGAGCATCGGCAGGCCGCGGGCCGGTTCACGGATACGCTCAGGTCTTCGAATATGCTGTATATACCTTTGCAGGCCGCAGGCAACGTCGTCGGAGTTATCGGGGTAGACCCTGGAGCGGGCAGCCTGTCCCCTGACAGACGCCATATGCTCGATTCGCTCGCAAACCAGGCCGCCGTTGCCATAGAGCGTGGCAGGGTGGTACAGGAAGCCGGACAGGAGCAGGTTACGAAGGCAACCGAGCAGTTGGAAAGGGCCTTGTTAAATTCCATATCCCACGACCTGCGCACCCCGCTCGCATCCATCACCGGGGCGTTGAGCGGACTGAAAGAGGAAGGACACCGTATTAATCCAGAGGCCAAGAGCGAGCTTATCGAAACCGCCCTTGGAGAGGCGGAACGCCTCAACCGTTTTGTAAGAAACCTGCTCGATATGACCCGTATCGAATCGGGTGCATTAAATATAAAAAAAGAGTTTTTCGAGGTGCAGGATTTAATCGGCGCCGCCCTCCTTGCCGTCGGAAAAACCCTGGAATCGAGGGTGGAAATACTCGCCCCATACGGTTTGCCGATGGTGCCCATGGATTTTGTCCTTATGACGCAGGTATTGGTGAACCTGCTGGACAACGCCCTTAAATATGCTCCGGAGGGCTCGACGGTGGATATATCCGCCAGACTCAAAGGAGAAATGTTGGAGGTCGAGGTTGCCGACCGCGGCCCCGGCATCCCGGCAGAGGACCTGCAAAAAATATTCGATAAATTCTATCGTGTGCATCGGCCGGAGGATGCCGGCGGCACCGGCCTCGGGCTTGCCGTATGCAAGGGTATTGTAGAAGCCCACGGCGGGCTTATCCGGGCAGAGAACAGGGAGGGTGGCGGGGCAATTTTTACTGTATCGATTCCGTTGCCGCAAACCGGGAAAGGGGCATAGACGCTGAAAAGGCCGCCTACATTGCTGTAAGCGGCCTTTTTGTTTTCTGGCTCCCCGAGGTGGACGCTATTTGAACCGTTTTACTGTGCCAACACCTGAAAGAATGGTATATTCGCCGTATTTAAGGATTTCCACGACATGTATTGCTTAGCTATGGCGCGCCTAACTGACGTGGCGAAGGCAACGACAAATTACGTATAAATCAGCTTCTTGAAATCACAAAGGTTTTTTTGGTGAGAGCAGCTATCGGGCAGATCAAGATGAAAACTTGGTACGTTTGGGTAAAGGCTTCAGTAATGCATTCATGCTCCACTCCGTTGGAATCGGCAAGTACAATTGTCTTTGGCTTTGAAGCTCGCTGTTTACCTACGGGAATTATTGATCCAATGGAATCATTCGGAGAGAAAAAGGGGGGCCATGATGGCTGGCCAAATACCCGGATGAACTCCGCTGATGATTCTGTCCTTCTCACTTTTGCCTTGAAGCCGTATTGTTCGCAGAACTCTGGCATTTCGAGCACCAGAGCGGTACATGCATTATGATTCGATCGGACATATTCTCTAATCGAAGCATATATAGATGCGCCGTACTTTTTGCTTAGTTCAATTGGTGTGGCCAAGCGAAACGGAAAATCAGCAGCTTCTTTTGTGAACGAACCGCATTGGAATAGGACTTCTTTCGCAAAGACATTTGCCTCGCAATCAAATTGGTCTGCAATTTCAGGGGAAAGGGTCTGCTCACACTCTTCTATCAAAGCGTACGCTTTTGACTGCCATGGTAAAAACGCGTGCCCAGTTTCGTGAAGTTTTAGAAAAATTTTCCTTGCTGGATAAAGACTCTTTTCAATAAAAATGACTTTTGAAACAACATCAAATAGTCCAATAATTTTGGACTTTGCTTTTTTGACAAGATCTGAGATTGAGCCAAATTTTTTCTTGAACCTTTCAAGGAGACCATCTCCAAAATCTGAATCAGGAGCCAATATAACATTAGCAATATCAAGTACCTGATCTACTGGGGTGGGGAAAATACCGAATGCATCTGCTTTTTTTAAAGCTAGAAATGCTTGTTTTTTGATAGCATCAAGCGCTTCCGGTGGAATTTTGCTATCATCTTTCTTCATCTCTTGGCGCCTTTGCGCGTGGATCTCAGAAAAGCAAGATACTGTATCAACGCTTCTTCTTCTTCTATGCTGAGGTCTTTTTCAGCGAACGTTGGTATTCTGCCGTGCCGCTCTCCTACGATACGGGTGTCGGCCTCCTTAATATAACCGGCTTTCTCCATTAGAACTTCATATGGAATAGCGTAAACTTCTGCTAGTTTGTACAAAACATTTG
>DASXVI010000373.1:0-4237 GCA_036504315.1 Nitrospirota bacterium | reverse complement strand
TCGAAGGCGAACCTCGGGAACTTGGTCACGACATAGTCTATCGTCGGCTCGAAAGACGCCGGGGTCTCGCGGGTGATGTCGTTTCTTATCTCGTCCAGTGTAAACCCGACGGCGAGCTTCGCCGCAATCTTTGCTATCGGGAAGCCGGTCGCCTTCGAGGCCAGCGCCGAGCTGCGCGAGACTCGCGGGTTCATCTCGATAACGACCATCTTGCCGTTTTCGGGGTTTATGCCGAACTGGATGTTCGAGCCGCCGGTGTCCACTCCTATCTCGCGGATGATGCGGACAGAGGCGTCGCGCATTATCTGGTATTCCTTGTCGGTCAGGGTCTGGGCCGGGGCGACGGTTATGCTGTCCCCGGTATGCACGCCCATCGCGTCGAAGTTCTCTATCGAGCAGATTATGACGACATTGTCCTTCGTGTCGCGCATGACCTCAAGCTCGTATTCCTTCCAGCCGAGCACGGACTCCTCGACCAGTATCTCGTGGCTTGGCGAGGCCTGGAGGCCTATCTCGACGAGTGATTCATACTCCTCGATGTTATAGGCTATGCTGCCGCCGGTGCCGCCCATCGTGAACGAGGGCCGGATGATGGCCGGGAAGCCTATCTGGCTGACATAGCCCATCGCCTGCGCCTTCGTGTGGGCGTAGCCCGACTGCGGGACTTCAAGCCCGATGCGCCTCATCGCGTCCTTGAACTCTTCCCTGTCCTCGGCCTTCTTTATCGCGTGGAGTTTCGCGCCTATAAGCTCGACATTGTGCTTTGCCAGCACCCCGGACTCGGCTAGGCTGACCGCTGTATTTAGCGCGGTCTGTCCGCCCATCGTCGGGAGCAGCGCGTCCGGCTTCTCCCTCTCGATAATCTTCTCGACAACATCCGGGCGGATGGGCTCGATGTAGGTGCGGTCGGCGAAGTTCGGGTCGGTCATTATCGTGGCCGGGTTCGAGTTTATCAGTATGACCGTGTAGCCCTCTTCCTTCAGCGCCTTGCAGGCCTGGGTGCCGGAGTAGTCGAACTCGCAGGCCTGGCCTATCACTATCGGGCCGGAACCTATAATCAAAATCTTCTTTATGTCTTCGCGCTTGGGCATTCAAACCTCTGGTAAAATGTTAATCGTGTTCCTGTTCCCAGCCCTCGAACAGCCGGTATTTTTCCTTTATATCCTGAGCGGCCCTGTATTCATCGGCCGTTATCTTCCTTGAGAGCTCCGGGATGTCCAGAGCCCTGTGGGCCGGGAAGTACTGGTCCATCAGGCTGATGTACATGGACCGGGAAAGCTCGCCCGATAAGAACTTCATAACTTCTTCGGTGCCGGATATGCCGTCCGGGAGGACAAGGTGCCGGATAATCATCCCCCGCCTCGCCATCCCGTCCTCGCCTGTCTCAAGCAGGCCCACCTGCCTGAACATCTCGGTGACTGCGGCCCGGTTGTGCCTCGTATAGTTCCTCGCCTTGCTGTATTTCATTGCGAGCGCGTCGTCGGCGTAGCGTATGTCCGGGAGGTAAATGTCCACCACCCCGTCCAGAAGCTCAAGCGCGCTCATAACTTCCCATCCGCTCGTGTTATAGACCAGCGGAAGGTCGAAGCCGTCATCGGCCGCGATAACCAGCGCTGCGAGGATGTAGGGCATGTAATGCGTCGGCGTGACGAAGTTGATATTGTGCGCGCCCCTGCGTTTTAACTCCAGCATCATCCTTGCCAGTCCCGCCGAGTCCGTCGTCTGCCCGTTGCCGAGTTGGCTGATCGGCCAGTTCTGGCAGTAGGCGCACTTCATCGTGCAGTGGCTGAAAAATATGGTACCGGAACCCTTCGTGCCGGATATCGGCGGCTCCTCGCCGTGGTGCAGGTTCCACGAGGCTACCCTCACCCCCGCTCCCGCGCCGCAGAAGCCTACCTGCCCAGCCAGCCGGTCAACCCCGCAGGCGTTCGGGCAGATGTCGCAGGCCCCCAGCCGCTTCATCGCGGCCTCCGCCCTGCGGGCAAGCTCCGGTCTTTCTATTTTCAAGTAACTAGGTAAAAACTGCATAATAAACTACAATCTTTTTGCAATGGCAGCCATGCGGTCAGCCGGGCCGTCATTATTACGGCCGGCCTTCGGCCGACTCGCGAAGAAATGCGCCCCTTTGCCCGCAAGGCAGCCATTTCCAGGTGTCCCAAGTGACAGCATGAGCGTCATTCTATCCATTACCTTTTTGTTACTTCTTAAGCTTCTCTATCTCCATCATCGCGATGAACCTCTCGAAGAGATACGACGAGTCGTGCGGGCCGGGGGAGGCCTCCGGATGATACTGCACGCAGAAGACCGGAAGCTCCTTGTGGCGGAAGCCCTCGACCGTGTTGTCGTTTAAGTTCATATGCGTAAGCTCGACGGTGTCCGGCATTGTGGTCATGTCCACTGCGAAGCCGTGGTTCTGGGAGGTTATCTCGACCTTGCGGGTGGACAAGTCCATCACCGGCTGGTTTCCGCCGTGGTGGCCGAACTTCAGCTTGTAGGTCTTGCCGCCGAGGGCCAGGCCGGTGAGCTGATGGCCGAGGCAGATGCCGAAAATAGGCACCTTGCCGATAAGGTTCCTGATGTTGTTTACCGCGTAGGTGCAGGGTTCCGGGTCGCCGGGTCCGTTGCTCAACATAACGCCGTCCGGCTCGTATGCCAGTACATCCTGCCACGGGGTCTTCGCCGGGACGACCGTGACCTCGCAGCCGAGCGAGGCAAGCATCCTGAGGATGTTGCGCTTCACGCCGAAGTCGTAGACTACGACCTTCAGCTTCGGATGCTCCAGTTCGCCGTAGCCTTTCTCAAGGTCCCAGCCAGTCTGACTGGCGGTGTACGCCTCGCCGCAGGTGACTTCCTTGGCCAGGTCGAGGCCTACCATGTGCGGCCTTTCGGCGGCCTTTTTCGCAAGCGCTTTTCCGTCGAAGTTTACCGTGGATATGATGCCCTGCTGGGCGCCCTGGTCGCGCAGATGCTTGGTCAGCGCTCGGGTGTCTATCCCCTGTATCCCGACGATGTTGAAGCTCTTCAGGTAGGAGTCGAGGCTGCCCTTGCTACGCCAGTTGGAGGGGTAGTGGGAGTATTCCTTTACGATAAAGCCGTCCGCCCACGGCCTGCCGGACTCCACATCCTCGGAATTGATGCCGTAATTGCCGATGAGCGGGTATGTCATCGTGACCATCTGCCCCTTGTAGGAAGGGTCGGTCAGTATCTCCTGATAGCCGGTCATCGAGGTGTTGAACACGACCTCTCCGCCCGCCTCGCCTTCCGCGCCGAACGATATACCCTCGAATACCTTCCCGTCCGCCAGGGCCAGGATTGCCTTTTTCATATAATTGTCCTCTTGCCTCTGAATATTGTAGCTACCGGCCAGCCCTTCAGCTCCATGCCGGCGTATGCGGTGTTTCTGCCTTTGCTATAAAATGTGCGCGCATCCACCGTACGGACCGCGTCCATGTCTATTATCGTGATATCCGCGTCCGCGCCGGTTTTAAGCACAGGGATTTCCAACCCGAGCGCCTTTGCCGGGTTAATGGTAAGCTTCTCTATAATCTGGAGTAAACTCAGGCGGCCGGTTTCCGCAAGCCTGAGCGACAGCGCCAGTACCGTCTCAAGCCCGGATATGCCGAACGGCGCGAGGTCGAACTCGACCTCTTTCTCGGACGCGGCGTGGGGCGCGTGGTCTGTGGCGATTACATCAATAGTGCCGTCCGCGAGGCCCATCATTATGGCTTCGCGGTCCCTGCCCGTCCGAAGCGGCGGGTTCACCTTGAAATTCGTATTATATTCCAGCAGGCTTTCATCGGTCAAGGTGAAATAGTGCGGACAGGTCTCCGCCGTTACATTTACGCCGTCGGCCTTGGCCCTGCGGATAAGCTCGACTGAGCCCTCTGTGCTGATATGGGCCAGGTGGAGCCTTCCGCCGGTGAGCCGCGCAAGCTCGATGTCTCGGGCCACCATAATGTCCTCGGCCGCGTTCGGGATGCCCTTCAGGCCCAGCCTCGTGGACACCGCGCCCTCGTTCATCACCCCGCCGTTTGAGAGCGTAGGCTCCTCGCAATGCGAGATTATCGTGACACAAAGCGTCTTTGCGTACTCAAGGGCGTGGCGCATCATCTCGGCGCCCGCGACAGGCTTGCCGTCGTCGGAGAACGCCTTCGCCCCGGCCTCGGCCATGTCGCCCATCTCGGCAAGCTCCTCGCCGGCGGATTTTTTGGTTATCGCCCCGATGGGGATTACACGG
>DASXVI010000372.1:0-11441 GCA_036504315.1 Nitrospirota bacterium | reverse complement strand
CTTCCGAGCGTGCCGTTAACCAATTTGTCGTCGCGCAGCCAGTTCGTATCGATGCGGTACAGGCTCCTCCCCGTCAAAGCCTTGAAATACAGCTTCTGCCCGGCAGGGTCGAGCGCTATCCCGTCGGCTTGCACCTGCAGCCTGACGCCGTTTCTCAGCCATTCTTTGCCGCTGATTATTACACGGATGTCCTGGGACGCCGTCGAGAAATGGTCTTCGAGCACCCTCTTGGACTTACCTGTTTTCAGGTTCACCACGACTATCGCACCGACGCCCGAATCGGTTATATAGGCGAACCCGCGCTTCGTGTCAATGCGGACATCGTTCAAGTAGCTGTTCGGCAGGGCAACCCTTTCGTTGAACGCTATCGTCTGAACCGGCTTCCTTGCGGCTATATCGAACTTGACAAGCTTCGGCCCGTTGGCGACAACTCCTCCAAACTTCGGGTTGGCCGGGTCGAGCACCCAAAGAAAGCCGTCGCCGTCGAAATACACGCTCTGCACGCAGACGAAGTGCGTCGCCGCATCCTTGCCCTCAGTCCAACTGTTCCATTCCGCATCGGGGAACGGGACCGTTTTGCCGTCAGCGCCAATCTCGGCTACCGATACCGGGACCTCGTCCGACCAGCGCGGGAAGTTCACGAAAAGCCTGTTACCCTTCGATACCGCGACACCTGTCCATTGCCTTGGGGACTCGGCCACGAGGACAAGGCCGGTCTCGCCGGGCTTTCCAGCGCCGGGCGCACCTGTCTGCACTTCTGCGCAGGCGGTAAGTGTCAGGGACGCAACAAGCAGTACAGCCGCAGGGATGCCGCGAATACGCATATGACCTCCAGTAATTGCGGATAATCTTTTTAATTTATCAGAAAAAGGCAGGTGTGGCAAATATCCGGGGAGGATTTACGGGTTCAAAACGCCGTTAAAACTACGACGGTGGAACGGGCAAGGGCCGTGGGCCTTCAACGCGTCGAAATGAGTCTTGCAGCAGTAGCCCTTGTGCCCAGCGAAGCCGTACTCCGGGTGCTGCTCGTGCATAGCAACCATTATGCGGTCGCGCGTGGTCTTCGCCAATATCGACGCGGCGGCAATCGACGCGCTTCTGGAGTCGCCCTTGACAAGCGATTTCTGCGGAACTCCGATAGGGATTGTCATGGCGTCGAGCAGGATATAATCTGGAGGGTTGCGGAGGTCCTGGACGGCGAGGAGCATTGCCTTGCGCGCGGCTTCGAGGATGTTGATGCGATCTATCTCTTCCGCATCCACCACGCCGACCCCGAAGTCGAACGCCTCCGCGCAGATAATTTTGCAGAGCTCGTCCCGCTTCTTTTCGGTGAGCTTCTTCGAGTCGTTCACGCCGGGTATCTTCTGGCCCGGACAAAGGATTACGCAGGCGGCGACGACCGGGCCAGCCAGCGGCCCGCGCCCTGCCTCGTCCACCCCGGCTATAAGCCTGAAGCCTTGGGCCGTGAGTTCGGCCTCAAAAAAATACAAGGAAGGCACAAGGCCTTCCTCGAATGTGAAGCTATTTTGTTTATTCCTGGACATATTTCAAGTTCCAGTTTTCCTGACCAGATAGCTGACTCGCCCCGGCGGCCGGAATTATTTCTTCTTGGCGGCAGCCTTCTCGGGCCTGTATTCCTTCTCTTTGATCCTTGTCGCCTTGCCGGTGAGGCCGCGGAGATAGAACAGCTTCGCGCGGGCGACCTTGCCCTTCTTCGGGACTTCGATCTTGTCGATCAGCGGGGAGTGCAGCGGTATCGTCTTCTCGACGCCTTCGTTGTAGGATATCTTCCTGACTGTGAAGGTCTCACGGCAGCCGCCGCCGGACTTGGCGATGCAGACGCCCTCGAATACCTGTATACGCTCCTTCTCACCTTCTTTTATCTTGAGCGAAACCCTGAGCGTATCTCCGATGGAGAAGTCGGGAAGGGTCCTAAGCTGCTCCTTCTCGATAGAATCCAGTATGTTCATTTCAAAATCCTCCTGAATAAAATTGCCGCGCGCATGCGAGGCCACGAAATATTACCTGTATCCCAACAGCCTGTCAAGTATTATCGCAACGGCGGACCTTACCGGCAGGTGATTATATCCCGCCAGACCGGCCACCGGTTCTAGTCGGTAGTCGCATACGGAAAGGAACTCGTCGGTGAGCCCCCAGCCGGTGCCAAACAGTATCAGATGAGGCCCTTCTTTAATTAATTCACGCATTTCCGAGAAACTGGCCACCCCGCCACCCTGCCTCGCCGCGGTGGCTATTATCTTTGGCCGGGCACCTGAAACAGCCTCAATCGCGCTTATCGCGTCCTCAAGCTCGGGGACTACTTTTACGACCGAGAGGGCCTCGCCCCGGTTGGGGTTGTATTCCGAGCCGTACCCGGAAGTCCAGTGGGAGAGTATCTTCCCGGCAAGCTCCCTCTGGGCGGGCTGCGGGTTTACCACAAAATAACCGCCCAGGTTGAAGGTCTTTGAGACCCTTGCTATATCGTGCAGGTCCAGATTCGTAATAGCCGTCGTCACAACCGCGCCCGTCTTGTTGTAGCACGGGTAATGCATCAGCGCGACATAGACCTGTTCGGAAACCATCGATGTATCTCTCAGGGCGTCGCCCGCTATTCCTTTTCGCTCTGGAGCTGGGCGAGGAGCTTTTTATCCTCTTTGCTCAGTTCTACCAAATCAAGCAGTTCGGGCCGTTTGTTAAGGGTAGCCGAAAGCGCCATTCTCCGGCGCCACTTCCGGATTTCCTCGTGATGACCCGAGAGCAGGACATCCGGCACCTTCAGCCCGTTGTATTCCGCGGGCCGCGTATAGTGCGGGTAGTCGAGCAGGCCTTCGTAGAAGGAATCAAGCTCGGCTGACTCGCTGTCGCCCAGCACACCCGGTATCAGCCTTGCGGATGCCTCGATAATAACCGCCGCCGCGAGTTCTCCGCCGGACAGGACGAAATCCCCTATCGAGATCTCCTCGTCCACAAGCTCGATGCGCACCCGCTCGTCGATGCCTTCGTACCGCCCGCAGATAAACACGAGCTTCCGCGTCTCTTTTGACAGCTCAAGGGCCTTCTTGTGGTCGAAGACCGCCCCTTGAGGAGACATCAGGAGGACCTTGACGGGCTCACCGGCTGCCTTGACGGCATCCACCGCCTCGAATACCAGCCCGGGCTTCATAACCATCCCGGGGCCTCCCCCGAAGGGGTAGTCGTCGGCGGTCTTGTGCTTGTCGCGGGCATATTCCCGGAGGTCGGTCAGTTTAACCTCCAGAAGCCCCTTTTCCATCGCCTTGCCGAGGATGCTGTCGGAAACCGCGGCCTGGACTATCCCCGGAAAGAGCGTCAGGACTTCACATTTCATTCCTCGATATACCCCGGCATCGGGAAGATGACTATCCTGCCGGCCTTGACGTCGATGGTCTCGACCGTGTCATCGTTGACCGGCACCAGGTACTCCTTCCCCTGGCCGGTTACGACATAGACATCCTTCTCCCCGGCCGTGAAGATATCGGATACATTTCCCAGCAGCTTCCCGCTTTGGTTATACACGGGCAGCCCGAGTATCTGGAAGTGGTAATACTCGCCTTCGGGAAGAGGCGGCACCTCGTTTGCCGGGACGAAAAGCTCGCGCCCGCGGCAGAGTTCCGCCTCGTCGATGGAGGTGACCTCCGCAAACGAAACGGTGAGGTTCCCCTTGTACTCCCTGGCCGCCTTGACGGTTAAGGCCCTGTCCAAGCCATCAGGCTCCGACATCCAGACCTTCCCGCCCACGGCATATCGCTCCGGGTTGTCGGTGAGCGGCTTTATCCGCAACTCACCCTTTAGCCCGACAGCCTTTAAAACCAGGCCGACCGTAACTTTCTTTATTCCAGTATCTCCAGTACGCACCGTTTGCCTATCTTTGTGCCTGCGGCATTGATAATGGTACGCATGGCGCGGGCGGTCTTGCCGTCCTTGCCAATTACCTTTCCCAAATCAGACTGCGCTACGCGAAGCTCGATGACTGTCGTCCTCTCCCCTTCGACCTCGGCTACGGAAACCTGCTCCGGATTGTCAACAAGTGCTTTGGCGATGAGTTCAATCAGCGACTTCATTTCCACCTCCGCGTCTGAAATCTGCCGGCCGAAAGTCTGGATTAGGAAGCGGTCTCCTTCAGCTTGGCAAGCAGCCCGGACTTCTTTATCAGCTGTTTCGCGGTGTCCGAGGGGGTGGCGCCCTTCTTGAGCCAGGCGATGACCTTTGCCTCGTCGAGCTCTATTGCCGCCGGATTACACAGCGGGTCGTATGTGCCGAGAAGCTCCAGGAACCTGCCGTCGCGCGGCATCCTCGAGTCTGCGGCGACCACGCGGTAAAACGGTGCCTTGTGGGTGCCCTGCCTCATCAACCTTATCTTTACTGCCATCTTATCACCTCCTTCTTACTGTAAATATCAGATTAAATATCGGGGATTAAACCTGTTGGCTCTAAAACCCTTTGGGTCTAACCGAACGGGAACATGCCTCGCCCCATGCGCATTCCGCCTGGCTTGGCAAACCTTTTCATCATCTTGCGGGTCTCGGCAAACTGCTTGAGCAGGCGGTTGACGTCCTGTACCTGCATCCCGCTGCCCTTTGCTATGCGCTTGCGCCTGCTCCCGTTTATGAGGGCGGCGTTAATGCGCTCCTTCATCGTCATCGAGTTGATTATCGCGACGATTCGGTCGAGTTCGCGGCCGTCAACATTTGCCATCGCGCCCTTGAACTTGCCCATCCCGGGGATCATGCCCATGAGCTGGTCGAGCGGGCCGAGTTTTTTTACCTGCAAAAGCTGGCTCCTGAAGTCCTCAAGGGTGAATTCGCCCTGACGGACCTTGGCCTCGAGTTCCTTCGCTTCCTCCAGGCTGACGCTCTGCTCGGCCTTCTCTATAAGGGAGAGCACATCGCCCATCCCGAGTATCCGGGATGCAAGCCTGTCGGGGTGGAAGGGCTCGATAGCTTCGAGCTTTTCGCCCATGCCGACAAACTTTATCGGCTTGCCGGTGACTGCCCGTATCGAAAGGGCGGCGCCGCCTCTGGCGTCTCCGTCCATCTTTGTAAGTATAACGCCCGAGATGTCCAACTTCTCGTCGAAGCTGGATGCGACCTTTACCGCGTCCTGGCCGGTCATGGCGTCCGCGACGAAGAGTATCTCGTCCGGCGAAACCGCCTTCTTGACGGCCAGGAGCTGGTCCATCAGGGTTTCGTCTACATGGAGGCGGCCGGCGGTGTCCATTATGACTACGCCGAAAGCGCCTCTCTGTGCGCGCTCCAACCCTGCCTTGCAGACGGCGACCGGGTCGTCGCCCGAGCCCATCGCCTCGACTTCCACGCCTACCTGGTTGCCGAGCGTGACGAGCTGTTCGATAGCCGCAGGCCTCTGGGTGTCCGCGGCGACAAGAAGCACCTTCCTGCCAGCCTTCCGGAACATCCTCGCCAGCTTGCCGGAGGTGGTGGTCTTGCCGGAGCCCTGAAGGCCGACCATCATCACGACCGTCGGGCGGTTCGGGACGAGGTGTATCCTCGAAACCGACTCGCCCATCAGCTTCACCAGCTCGTCATATACTATCTTGACGACCTGCTGGCCGGGGGTGAGGCTATCAAGCACATCCGAGCCGACCGCGCGCTGCCGGATGGACTCGACAAAGTCTTTTACGACCTTAAAGTTGACGTCGGCCTCAAGGAGGGCCATGCGCACTTCGCGCATCGCCTCGGCGACATCCTGCTCGTTTAATACCCCTCGGCCTTTTAGCCGTTTGAATACTTTTTCGAGTTTTTCAGACAGGCTTTCAAACATCCGAAATCCCCTGATTTTCTTATTATAACACCCGCTTCATCACAGGGCAAAACAAGGGCATACCTCGCCCAGGCCCTATCGGGGAAATAAGGAGTTTAGTGGACACGCTTTGAAATGTCAAGCGATAAAAAAGAAAGGCATAAGGACGACAAGACTAAAAACCTTAAATTACAAGTACTTTATTGAAGAAAAGCCTAAGAAGACAGCCCGGCTCCCGGCTATTTACCTCTCTACCGAAGCGAACGCCTTCTTGAACGCCTTTATGGTCTTCTTGTAGTCCTTCGTCCCGAATACGGCAGAGCCCGCGACGAGCAGGTCCGCGCCCGCGCGGACGACATCGGCCGCGTTGTCTACCTTGACGCCGCCGTCCACCTCAAGCTCGATATGTAGCCCGCGCATCTCTATCTCGACGCGCGCCTGCTCAATCTTCTCTATGCAGTTGGGGATGAACTCCTGCCCGCCAAAGCCGGGGTTGACGGTCATTATAAGCAGCAGGTCGATGTATTCCCAGACCCAGTCTATCGAACAAAGGGGGGTGGAAGGGTTCAGCGCGACGCCGGCCTTCACGCCCATTTTGCGTATCTCGGCGAGGGTGCGGTTTAAGTGTGGCAGCACTTCGGCATGTACTACGAGGTAATCGGCGCCGGCCCTTGCGAACTCGGCGATGTATTTATCGGGTTCCGATATCATCAGGTGGACATCAACCGGCAGGGTGGTGCTTTTCTTCACGGCCTCGACCATCTTCGGCCCGAAGGTAATGCTCGGCACGAAATGGCCGTCCATAACATCCACATGGATAATATCCGCGCCTGCCTGCTCGACCGCGCGTACCTCTTCGCCTATCCTTACGAAGTCCGCGGAAAGTATGGACGGTGCCAGTTTTGCCATTTCGGTTAGTCTCCTTTACACTGTGGTTTCTTTTCAGCTCTTCTTCTTGGGGGTTGCCGCCTGCGGCTGGGGCAGGGCTGGATTTGCGCCCAGCGTAACGCCCACCCTCGTCCCGGCCTGCACCGGATAACCGGCGGGAATCTGCTGGGCCGTAATGAACTTGCCCGTCCCGCTCGGCGAAGTGCCGGACTGGACCTTCTTCAATACCGCGTCGGCCTCGGCCTGGGTCTTGCCTGTCAACTCCGGCATGACATAAACCGGCGGACGCGGCCCCTGGCTCACAAGCACATCGACCTTCGCGCCCTTCTGCATGACCGACTGCGGCTGCGGGTCCTGCATGATAACCGTCTCTACCGGCTCGTCGGAATCTACCTTTACCACCTCCCCGAGCGAGAGGCCGAACTGTCTCATCTCAAGCAGGACGCGTCTGAGGACTTCTCCGGTAAAGTCCGGGACGGTTACTTCCTCCGAGCCCAGGCTTACGACTACGGCGACGGTCCTTCCTTTTTTTACGTTCTGGCCTGCACCGGGGGCCTGGCTTATTATGGAGCCGTTCGGGACGGTCGGGTGGTGTTCCTCACGCTCGACCCGTATCTCAAGCCCCGAGTCCTTCAGCAGGTTTATCGCCTGCGAGAGGTCCTTGCCGGAAATGTCCGGTACGCCTACGCTCCCGCCCCAGGTTACGACCTTCATCGTTATCACGGCAGAGGCTATAAGGATTACGAAAAAGCAGACCGCAACCAGCAGGGCCTTGCCGATATTCCTTGCTTGCATTATCCTACCTTCTCACAATTCTCGCGCCGAAGAACCCGTCCATGCCGTCCCTGTGCGGATAAGTCCTTAGGTAATTGCCCTCTATCAGCTCCCGCACCGGCTCAGGCAAGTGCGGCCTCGGGTCGTCGAGATAAAATTCCGGGTTCTTTGCCAGAAAAGTCTCAATCACCCGCTCGCCTTCTTCGGGCTCGACGGAGCAGGTCGCGTACACCAGAGTCCCGCCTTTTCTTACTGCTCCGGAAAGGTTTGCGAGCATCCTCTCCTGAAGGGCCGCAAGCCTGTTTATGTAACTCTCCGACCTGCCGTATTTTATCTCGGGCCTGCGGCGTATCACCCCAAGGGCGCTGCACGGGGCATCCAGAAGCACTCCGTCGAAGCTGTCCGCGAACGGGAGCGGCGCTGCCGCATCGGCGCAGACAGGCAACACCCTTTCCGCCCCCAGCCTGTGAGTGTTGTCTCTCAGGAAGCGCAGTTTGTCGTAATTGATGTCCATCGCGGCCACGAAGGCGCCGCCGCCGGACAATGAAGCCAGGTGCGTGCTCTTGCCTCCGGGCGCTGCGGATGCGTCCAGTATGCGCTCCCCGGCAACCGGCGCGATAAGCATCGAGATAAGCTGGGCAGCCTCGTCCTGTACCGCAAACAGCCCTTCCTTGAAACCCGGGAAGTCCATGACCGCGTTGGCGCCCCGGACATTGAACGAATCCGGCAGGAAACGGGACAACTCGCACTCGATACCCGCCTCTTCGAATTTAGCGACAAGCTCGCCGCGCGTGGTCTTAAGCGTGTTCGTGCGTATGGATATGGGCGGGACCTGGTTGCTCGCCTTCATGAAATCCCGCGTGAAATCGAACCCCCACCGCAACAGCCACCTCTCGGCAAGCCAGTCCGGGAACGAATACTTGAGCGTGAGAAACTTGGCCGGCTCTTTGTCCGGGTCGGGATAACTCACGCGGCCAAGGTCCCGTATAAGCGCGCGCAACACCGCGTTGACAAAGCCGCCGCTGCCGTGCCCCTTGTGGGACTTTGCCTGTTCGACGGCCTCGTGCACGGCGGCCCTGTGCGGTATTTTTTCGAGGTACAGTATCTGGTAGGCGGACAGCCTGAGGATGTTCATTATCTCGGGAGGCACGCCCTTGGCCGTCTTTATCACAAAATATGAAAGGACATGGTCGAGGTTCAGCAGGTTCCTGACGACGCCGTAGGAGAGGTCCATCGCGAGGGCGCGGTCGCGCGGCTCCAGGGAAAACTTCGCAAACGACTCGCGGACGAGCGACTCTACCCGTGCGTTCTGGCCGTCCCTCTGCCAGCGCATGAGCGACCAGAGCGCCGCCTCGCGAGCGGGGCTCACTTTATGCGTCTGCTGTTCCGGGGTCTGCGGGTAAGGTTGCACGGGCGTTGTCTCTTAAGCTCCTATGAAAAATGCCAGGGCCTCGCGGACATCGGCCATGTCTACCCGCGTATTCACGCAAGGGCCGAACGGCCTGTCGTTGAGTATCCCGATAACCGGCAGAGGGTAGCAGTCCACTATGCCGCTCGTCAGGTCCCTCTCGCATGCTACCGCGATGATGGCCTTCGGCCTCTTGTCCTTTATTATGCGCCTTGCGAGCGTGCCGCCGGTCGCGACGGACAGGTCGACGCCGAATTTATCCGCAATCTCGACCAAGTCTTTTATCTCGCACTTGCCGCAGCCTTTGCAGCGGTGCACGTCGCCGGTGATCTTGATATTGCAGTCTGTCGTCTGGATGCAGTGCGGCAGCAGTATCAGCAGGCGGTCCGCACGGACGCTTCCGAGGCTGGAGCGGACAAGCTGGTTGTTCACCGCGATGAACGACTGCTGGACCTTGTCGCGCGTCATCCCGAAAAGCCGGCCGACCGGCACCATCATCGGCAGAAGGACCTTCACCACCACCCACCTGAGCCTCTGGCCAAGGAATACCTCCTTGCCGCGCACAAGCGTGATAAGCAGGAGGATTACCCCGAGCGCGATTACCGCAAGCACGCCGATTACGCAGACCATGAACACAATGGGCAGCAGCGGGTGTATGTTTGCGAGGCCTACCCTCGGTATCCACCAGATTAAATAGCCCGCCCCAAAGAGCAGGGCGAGCGTCGCTATCAGGAGGGAGATAAAGGTGCGTTTTTTTGGCTCTTGCATCTAATTACCGAATCTTTCACCTTTCTGGAACCTGTGGCCGGAGAGAAACTGGATAAAAGGCATCCTGCGCCCGCCCTCTGACTGAACCTCGGTAATCGCGAGAAGGCCGTCCCCGGTCTCGATATAAACGCCGTCTTTTGCGACATCGGCTACCATACCCGGCCTGCCGGGAGGCGTCCCTGCAATAGCCTTGGCGCCCCATATTTTCAGCGTCTGCCCTTCCCTGACCGCAAACGCGCCGGGCCACGGGTCAAGCCCCCTGACCAGCCTCTCCAACTCCAGCGCAGACCTGCCCCAGTCTATCCGTCCCGTCTCTTTTTTCAGCATCGGCGCATAGGACGACTTGGCATTGTCCTGCGGCTGGGGGTTAAGCCTGCCGGCTTCGGCGTCCTTCAGGGCGGCGAGTATAAGCTGTGAGCCCAGCGCCGCGAGCCTCGCGGTCAGGGTCGCCGCAGTATCCGCAGGACGGACCTGCTCGGGCTTCTTAATAAGCATCGCGCCGGTATCGAGCCCCTCGTCCATCTGCATTATGGTAATGCCTGACATCTTCTCCCCGTTGATTATCGCCCAGTTTATAGGGGCCGCGCCCCGGTATGCCGGGAGGAGAGACGCATGCACATTGAAACATCCGTACTTCGGAATGGACAGGATGGACTTTGGCAGTATCTGGCCGAAGGCCGCGACGACTATGGCGTCAGGGCCAGCCTGTGCTATCCGCTCCACCGCCTCGGGTGTCCTGACCTTCTCCGGCTGAAAAACCGGCAGGCCAAGCTTTTCGGCGCATTCCTTTACGGCCGGCGGCGCAAGCTTCTTGCCCCGTCCCTTAGGCCTGTCGGGCTGGGTGACGACCAGGACTACGTCATGCCCTGCGGCCGCAACAGCCGAAAGGCTCGGGACCGCGAACTCGGGCGTGCCCATGAAAACTATTTTCAATTTTCCTCGTCCATTTTAAGCAGTTTTCTGAGCCTTCGCTTGAATATGTTTCTCTTGAGCGCGCTTATGCGGTCTATGAACAGTACGCCGTCCAGGTGGTCGAGTTCGTGCTGGAATGCCCTCGCCAGCAAGCCCTCCCCGTCCATCTCGTAGACCTTGCCGTCCTTCCCGGTCACGCGGACGCGGACTGTCTCGTACCGTTTTACGACCGCGTTGAAATCCTTTACGCTCAGGCAGCCTTCTTCTTCCTCTGCCTCGCCTTCCGCAGAGATTATCTCCGGGTTTATAAGGACGAGCAACGCCTGATTTTCCTCGCGCAAACTCACATCTATCACGGCAAGCCTGATGGGCACGCCCACTTGGGGCGCAGCAAGCCCGACCCCGGGCGCGGCATACATCGTCTCGGCCATGTCCTCGATAAGTTTAAGGATTTCCGGCGTTATATCTTTAACCGGCTGGCACTTTCCCTTCAGGACCGGGTCGGGGTATTGTCTTATTTCCAAAACAGACATCTTAAGTAAAACCTCCGAATTACATATACTTTATCTAAATTTGTAACACTTTCCCGGCCAAAAATCAAGAAAAAGCGGTCTTTTCAGACCGCCTCCGCAACCGCAACGCGGTTGAAAACGAGCCTTCCATCCCCGACATCCACCTGGACGGTGTCGCCGTCCTTGAACTTGCCCTCAAGGAGCAGCATTGCGAGCGGGTTCAGTATTTCCCTCTGAATAGTCCTCTTCAGCGGCCTTGCGCCGTAGGCGGGGTCGTACCCGATAGTTACCAGAAGCTCCTTCGCGGCCGGGGTCAGCTCGATATTTATCTTCCTCTGGGCGAGGTGCTTCTTCAGGTTCGCAAGCTGTATGTCCACTATAATCTTGAGCAGGTCGCCGGAGAG
>DASXVI010000371.1:0-4836 GCA_036504315.1 Nitrospirota bacterium | reverse complement strand
TTGTCGGCGCGCTTAAGGCCGGCCCCGATAAAATTCATATTCAGGACATCTACCGCGACCCGCATCTTGGCAAACAGGTTATGGCATTTTCCGGCTTGATAAGCGACCCTTCCAGGCCAGGCAAGCCCGACGGCGTGGCTGTTCTACTAATAGGGCTGGATGATACTCTTTACCCGCTTTTCTCGGTCTGGCCCGGCATGAAAAAGAGCGGAGAATCGTACCTCGTGCGTAAGGACGACGACGGTATCCTGGTGTTGAGCCGCCTGCGCTACCGGCCTGACTCCGCGCTCAACCTGCGTTTTCCTGCAGCGGATTCCCCGCCAGCCGCCCTTAATGCGGCGAGCGGCAGAGAAGGGATAATAGAGGCGATAGACTACAGGCACATGATGGCCCTTGCCGCCTACCGCTATATACCCGAGACGAGATGGGGGCTTGTGGTAAAGGAAGACTATGACGACGCCTTTGCTACCGTAAATACCCTCACCCGTAAAGTGGCCGTCGGTATGTCCTTGACCTTCCTGCTGGTCATAATCCTGATTTATATCCTGTCCAAAAAATTTGCCGACCCGATAATTTTGCTGAACAACATGGCGAGGCGCATTGCCGGCGGGGATTTTGACGTTACCATCCCAGTAAAAAGCAGGGACGAGGTAGGCAGCCTTGCGGAGTCGTTCAATGAGATGGCGAACTCGCTGGCTGAATACAGGCGCCAGGTGGAAGACAAGAGCAGCCAGCTTATGGATGCAAACAGGGTACTTACCGGGTTTGCCCACTCGCTCGAAGAAAAGGTACAGCAGCGTACCTCCGAGCTCGAAGAGGCTTACAGCGCTCTCGATAATCAAAAGAGCGAGTTGGAGCAGTCCCAGGACGAGCTGAGAAAATACGCGGACGAGCTTGAGCAATCCCGCAACCGGGTGCGCGAAAACCTGGAGATTGTCGAGAAGGCGAATGTGGAGCTTCGGCGGATGGACAGTATGAAAGACCATTTCATAGGCATGATGTCCCACGAGCTGAGGACGCCGCTGTCCCTCATAACCGGGTATTCGAGCAACGCCCTGACAGACACGGGGCTTCAGATGTCGCCGATGTTGCAGGAAGCCATGCAGGGCATCTCGCGCGGCGCGGACCGCCTTAAGAACATAGTATCGGAGATGCTCGATATATCACAGATCGACACGAAAGGCTTGAACCTCCATTTTGAGAATACGGAGCTGCCCGAGCTTGTCCTGGAGGTTATAAGTGAGATCTCCAGTTTTATTGTCCAGAGACGGCAAGTGGTGGAATTGGGCGAGCGCGAGGGGCTTCCTGTAATCCCGATGGACAGGATGAGGATGCATCAGGTGTTATTGAACGTCATCGGCAACGCGGTAAAATTTACGCCCGACGGCGGCTATATAGGTATTGATTTCATTAAATATGACGATGATTGCCGGGTTATCTCAGACGGAAGAAGGCCAAGTTATATAGATGTCGTTGTCAGCGACAGCGGGATTGGGCTGGACCATGAAGAGCTTGAGAGGATATTTGAGAAATTTTATGAAGTCGGCGAAATAGACAAGCATGTTACGAGCAAGTACGAGTTCCTCGGGCGCGGCGTAGGGCTTGGCCTCCCGATCGCAAAGGGGATAGTGGAGGCCCATGGCGGAAGGATCTGGGTGGATAGCCCCGGGTATGACCCGGAGGCCTGCCCCGGCAGCACATTCCATATCGCCCTCCCTGTTGACAGGCAGACAAGGCGCCGACCGAGCCCCGGACCCGCGACCGCGGAAGAGATAATGAGGTCAGGTAAGGCAGGGGCGTCCGACGCAGTGCCCGGCAGGCAGGAGAGCATTATAAAGATACTGGTAATAGACGACGACCCGGATATACTGAGCCTCACAACGAGGGTGCTCAGGTCGCAGTTCGAGGTGCACTGCGCCGAAAGCGGGAAGCAGGGGCTGGAAATGCTGCGTGAGCTTCATCCGGAAGTCGTCCTGCTGGATGTCTATATGGATGATATGACCGGCTATGAAGTCTGCGCCGAGATAAAGCGAGAGGGCAAAAAAGGCGTGAGGGTGGCCATGTTTACGGCAGGCGCACAGAAATGGGAGATAGAGAAGGGTTTCAAGTCCGGGGCCGACGATTACATAACAAAACCGTTCATGCCTGCCGAGCTTATCGGAAAAATAAAAGTCCTCGGCAAGGAAGCCCTTGCCGAAAAGAGTTGACGCGCCCAGCCGCCTCGTCTTAAAATCAAAGCATGCTTCCGATACAGATAATCATAGCATTCTTGGCGGACCTGGCTTTGGGCGACCCGCGCCGGTTCCCGCATCCAGTCCGGGCCTTCGGCGCTTTAGTCGCCGGGCTCGAGAAGCTGGTATATCCCAGGAGCAGGATGCCGGTCTACGAGTTCTTTGCCGGACTGCTGCTGGCGGTATTTGTAGCGGGTTCGGTATTCGTCGCGACCTCCGTTGTCCTCGTGTCCGCCTATAAATACCTTGGCGGGTTCGCGGCAGGAGCCCTTTCCGTCCTGCTGGCATATACGACAATCTCGGTCAAGGGGCTTGCGGATGCGGCGAACGAAGTATTAAGGCCGCTGGAGCAGGGCAACCTGGACGAAGCGCGAAGAAAGCTCGCCATGATTGTAGGCCGCGATACGGACGGGCTGGACGAGCAGGAAATTGCGCGGGCCGTGGTCGAGACCGTCGCGGAGAGCACCTCCGACGGCATAATCGCCCCCCTGTTTTATCTGGCTATAGGCGGTGTCCCTCTTGCGATGGCCTACAAGGCCGTCAACACCATGGACTCGATGATAGGCTACAGGAGCGACAGGTACAAATATTTCGGTAAAGCGGCCGCGAGGCTCGACGACATAGCGAACCTGTTTCCGGCAAGGCTCTCCGGCCTGCTTGTAATACTCGCCTCATGGTTTCTAAAGGCGCAGGGCGGAAGGTTCAGCACGCTCGGGGCTTGGAGGATATTCTACCGGGACAGGCTCTGCCACCCGAGCCCGAACAGCGGCAACCCCGAATCCGCATTCGCGGGCGCCCTGCAGGTGAGGCTCGGCGGGGTCAACAGCTATTTCGGAGTGCCGTCCCGCAAGCCATATATAGGCGAACCGTTTGAGCCGATTACGGCGGGCAAGGTCCGCGATTCCGTCCGTCTGATGTATGCGACTTCCTTGCTTGGCCTTGCGGCCTCGGTCATACTGTCCGCAGCCAAGATACTCTCAGCCTGAACCAGGAGCTTTTCGTGGCCATCCCCAGAGCGTTACCCCACGGCGGCAACATCGCCTTTTATTCCAGAAAATACGGCATACCGGAAAAAAATATCCTCGATTTCTCCGCAAGCATAAACCCGCTCGGCCCGCCCGCGTCCGCGCTGAAGGCGCTGAAAGGCTCATTCAACGAAATTGAGCGCTACCCCGACCCGGAAGCAGCGGAACTCCGCCTTGCCATCGGGCAGGCGCATGGCGTTTCAGCGGACAACATCCTGGTTGGCAACGGCTCGACCGAGCTTATATATCTTCTACCCCGCGCGTTGCGGCCGAAGAAGGCGCTCGTGCTTGCGCCTTCTTTTTCGGATTACGCCCGCGCCTGCACGCTGGCCGGGTGCAGGCTTGCGCAGTTTGCGCTCAGGGAGCGAGACGGTTTCATGCCGGACATCGACAGGCTGGCCGGAGCGATTGCGAAAGCGGATATCGCATTTATCTGCAACCCGAACAACCCGACCGGTGCCCTGATAGAGAGGCCCGATATGTTGAAGCTCGTCCGGGCCGCAAAGAAGGCGGGGACAAGGCTCGTGATAGACGAGGCGTTCATAGAATACGCGCCGGGCGCGTCCGTCCTGCCGGAAGCGATAAAGTCCGGGGCGGTTGTGCTTCGCAACTTCACGAAGTTCTATGGCATGCCGGGGCTTCGGGTAGGGTGGCTGGCGGCGGACAAAAAAACGGTCGCCGCGCTCAATGCCGCCAAGGAGCCGTGGAGCGTAGGCGGCCCGGCAATGAAGGCCGCAGGCGCGGCGCTGGCGGATTATGCCTACCGCGAGAAGAGCCTGAGACTGATGGAGCGCGAAAAGGTATTCCTTCTCACCGACCTGAAAGAGATGCCCGGCATCAGGCCATTCGCGCCGTCGGTCAACTTCATACTCGCCAGGATAGAGGACGGCGGGCCGGGTGCCGATGCACTTGCCGAAAGGCTCGCCTCGCGCGGGGTACTGATCAGGAGCTGCTCGAACTTCAGCGGGATGGACGGCTCGTTTGTCCGCTTCTCCGTCAGGACGCGCTCCCAGAACCGAAGGCTTGTCCAGGCCCTGCGGGAAGAGCTTTCGTAAATTAGTCCACCCCTTCAAAAACTCCCGAAATCTTTACACTTCTCCGGGCGTATGTTACATTTAAATAATGAGACACACGCCGCTTTTCGAGAAGCAACGCGCCCTTGGAGCAAAGTTCACCGACTTTCACGGCTGGGAAATGCCGCTTGAGTACAGCGGCACAATAGGCGAGCACGAGGCTGTGCGCCGCTCCGCCGGGCTGTTCGATGTCAGCAATATGGGGATAATCGAGGTCGGCGGGGCCGACAGCGCCGGTTTTCTCGCCAGTATGCTGCCCTTCAAACCGGATTCGCTCCCGGTGAGCAGCCTCCGGTATTCGTTTCTGTTGAACGAGCGCGGAGGCATCAAGGACGACCTGATGGCATTCCGCCTGAACGACGAGAGGTTTATCCTTGTAGTCAACTCGTCGAATGCCGGGTCAGACCTCGCATGGCTGAAAGAGAATGTGAAAGGCTTTTCGACCGTACTTATCGACGACAGCCCGGACACCGCAATACTCGCGCTTCAAGGCCCGGCGTCCACGGA
>DASXVI010000370.1:0-4396 GCA_036504315.1 Nitrospirota bacterium | reverse complement strand
ATCAAGGGCCGCAAGGACAAGCCGGTCGAGGGCAGCTACACGAACAAGCTGCTCGCGGGCGGCAAGGAGAAGATACTCAAGAAGATCGGCGAGGAGGCGACCGAGGTCGTCATGGCCTCGATGCGGGACGACAAGGGCCAGGTCATCTACGAGTCCGCCGACTTGATTTACCACCTGCTGGTCGCGCTGGCCGAGGCCGGTGTCGAGCCGGGCGAGGTCTATAAAGAGCTAAAAGGCAGGATGAAATAAAAGAGGCGGAGGGCGTGTTGGACTGAAGGCAAGTCGACGGGAGCGAGGAATCCGTCTCCAGGGGATTCGACGACATGAGGGCGCGCAGTGCCCGAAGACGAACCCCCTCCGAGCGAGCAATCGAGACGCGTTCAGGACAACATACCCGAGCCGTAATAAAGCTGAATCTGATTTTTACTGGGGCTGGTGTGCGCTCGGGTATCCCGGCAACCGGGTGAAAACAGTCGCACTCCGGCAGGTGTTGGCGACCGGGGCTTGTACGCTCCAGGGTTTTCACCCTCTGTCGGCACACCCTCCGCGCCGCGCGGAGCAATAGGGGACATGGCCCATAATTGCAGGACAGAAAAAAGCAAATACCTTCCAAAGTAAAGGCAAGAAAGCGCGTTTTCCACCCCACCAGCCTCCCGCTTGCAAATTCCCCTAAATTATTGTAAAATTATAAGGTTTGACCTTGACAGATTGGAAACCCCCAAGTATACTACTTGGCTAACTAAAGGACCGACAAGGCCCTGATTTTCCTTTTTTATTGATAATTCAAGCGGATATCCAATTCCAAAAGGAAATAAAATGTCGCTCAAGGAAAGGCTCTCGACCGAATACAAAGAGGCCATGAAGGCGCGGGACGAGATTAAGGTCTCGACCCTGCGGATGATTATCTCCTCCGTAAAGAACAAGGAGATAGACTCAAGGAGTGAGCTGGACGACGAGGGCATTCTCGCAGTCCTGACCACAGCCGCCAAGCAGAGGCGCGAGGCCATCGAGCAGTACGAGAAGGGCGGACGGCAGGACCTGGCCGACAAAGAGAAGGCCGAGATGGTCATAATCCAGACCTTCATGCCGACCCAGCTTGGCCGGGACGAGATAATCGCCCTGATAAAGGAGTCCGCTACGGAGTCCGGGGCTGAGTCCTCCAAGGAGATGGGAAAGCTGATGAAGGTCCTGATGCCCAAAGTAAAGGGCAAGGCCGACGGGAAGCTGGTCAACGAGCTGGTTAAGGAAGTGCTGGGATAGACCCCCGCGTGCCGCTCAACTGCAGTAGTTCTACGGAAAGGGGGGCAACCATGCGGGGCACCCCTTCTTTGCTTTTTTAAATATGGAAGAAAATACCCTAAGGGTACTCGAGTTTTATAAAGTCCGCGAGTCGCTGGCCGAACACGCATCCTCCGGCCCCGGCCACGAAGAGGCGATGAAGCTCGTCCCGTCCGCCGACCCGAAGGCCGTGCTGCGCGGGCTGCGCGAGACAAACGAGCTTAAGTCGTACCTCGAACGCAGGAACGATTTCCCGATATCCGGTCTGAGGGACATTTCCGGTCACCTGAAGAAGGCGGCTGTCGAGGGCGCGGTCCTGAGGCCTGATGACCTGCTCGAAGTAATGTCGGTAGCAAGGGCGTCGAGGCTGGTGAAGTCCGCGCTGGGCAAGGCCCGGCAGGAGTTCGCGCTCCTGTCCGAGCGCTCCGTCGGGCTCGGGATGTACGAGATACTCGAGCACGAGATAGGCAAGGCAATCAGCGAGGAAGGCGAGGTGCTGGATACCGCCTCCTTCGAGCTGAAGCGTATCCGCCGGATGCTCCAGCAGATGCGTCACCGGATAAACAAGGAGCTGGAAGGGATAATCAACAACCCGTCCTACTCCAAGGCGGTGCAGGAGCCGGTCATCACGGTACGCGGCGACAGGTATGTGATACCCCTGAAGCCGAACTTCAAGGCCTATATCTCCGGCATAGTGCACGACCAGTCCGCTTCCGGCTCCACCGTATTCGTAGAGCCTCAGAGCACGGTCGAACTGAACAACAAGCTCGCCCAGCTCCGCGTGGACGAAAAACGCGAAGTCGAGCGGGTGCTCTACCAGCTCACCGCCAGCGTGCGCGGGAGCGTGGAGGGCTTGACCCAGTCATACCACGCGCTCGTCGGGCTGGATGTGCTGTACGCCAAGGCGGGGTACGCGCTCTCAATCGACGCGAACATGCCGGCGCTCGTCGAAGGCGGGGTGATAGACCTGAAGCAGGCCCGTCACCCGCTTCTGATAAAGATAAAAGGGATGCAGGCGACTGTCCCGCTCGATGTAAAGATCGGGCGCGACTTCCGCGTCCTGGTTATAACCGGCCCGAACACCGGAGGCAAGACCGTTACGCTCAAGACAGTCGGCCTGCTGGCGCTGATGGCGCAGGCGGGCATGCTGATACCGGCGGCCCCCGACAGCGCGATATCGGTGTTTTCGGGAGTGTTCTCGGATATCGGGGACGAGCAGAGCGTCGAGCAGAACCTTTCGACATTCTCTTCTCATATCAGCCGGATAGTAGGGGTGCTCAAGGTCGCCGACCGGGGCTCGCTGGTGCTGTTAGATGAGCTTGGCGCGGGCACGGACCCTGTCGAGGGCTCGGCCCTCGGCGTTGCGATACTCGAAGACCTGCACAAACGCGGGACCCGCGTGGTCGTCACGACCCATCACGGCGCCTTGAAGGTTTTCGCGGCGAACACGCCGGGCGCGATGAACGCCTCGGTTGAGTTCGATGCGGGCAGCCTCCAGCCGACATACAGGCTGCTGGTGGGCGCACCCGGCAGGTCGAACGCGCTCGTCGTAGCAAAGCGGCTCGGAATGCCGCAGTCTGTGATAGATTCCGCCGAGCATACGCGCGGGACGGACGCCGCAGAGCTTGACAGGCTCATTGAAAAGCTGGAGCGCGAAGCCGCCGCCGCCCGCGAGGACAGGCGCAAGGCCGCGCAGGAGACCGAGCTTGCCAAGGCCGAGAAGAACCGGCTTGCCGAACTCGTAAAGAGGGCCGAGGAGGACAGGCGCGAAGCCGTCCTGAAGGCGCAGGAGAAGGCGACCGGCATTATCACCTCGCTCCGTTCAAAGCTCCGCGAGTTAGAGGAGATGGCGAAGCGGACGGCAAAGGCCCCCGAGACCGCGCCAGAGCGTGCCGAGGTAAGGAAGCGTGCCGAGGAAGTCAGGACGCTTGAGGCCCAACTTAAGACCGCGGAGGTCCGCCACTCCGAGCACAAGAAGACGGATATCGCGGCGCTTTCGGCCGGACAGGTCGTAAGGGTTTATAAATACAATAAAATGGGCACCATCCTTGCAATAAAGAAGGAAAAGGGCCAGGTCATAGTCCAGATAGACGCGCTGAAGGTTACGCTCGGCCCGGACGAGCTTGAGCCGGTGGCCGGAAAGCAGTCCGCAAGGCAGGAGCCCAAAAAGGCGTACCAGGCGGGAGTCACTTTCTCGCGGGAGTCGGGCGAAGACGAGTACGAGTCCGAAGGCCCCGGGATAGAGCTTAATATCATTGGGCTTAGGGCGGAAGTCGCCGCGGAGCGGGTGGAGAAGTTCATCGACCAGTGCTTGCTATCGGGCATCGGCAGCGTCAGGATAATCCACGGCAGGGGCACAGGCGCGCTCCGGCGGACCGTGACGGAAATAGTCAAGGCCAACCGCGCCGTGACAAATTTTCACCAGGCCGACTTCCAGGAGGGCGGCGACGCGGTAATGATAGTGGAGTTCCGGTAATTCAACGGTTTTCATATATTTTGATACACTATTAATAGAAATTATTGATTTACAGGGGGTGTCCACTGGACGGGAAGATTCCGGCCGACATAGTGGACCGGGTCAGGTCCTCGGTTGACATAGTGGACATAGTATCCGAGAAAGTGAAGCTCAAAAGGAGCGGGGCCAATTACATGGGCCTCTGCCCGTTCCACTCGGAGAAGACCCCGTCCTTTACTGTTAGCCCGGCGAAGCAGATTTTTCACTGCTTCGGATGCGGGGCCGGCGGGGACGCGCTGGAATTTCTGATACGCTCCGAGAACTTCTCCTTCCCCGACGCCATAAGGCGGCTCGCGGACAGGGTGGGTATCGAGATACCGGAGCACGGCGTATCCCAGGCGGACAAGGCCGAGCTGGACGCTATTTATACGGCAAACGAGGTCGCGGACGAGTATTTCCGGGACTGCCTGAAGGACAGGAAGGCGGGCGAGAAGGCCCGGCAGTACCTCGAGTCCCGGGGCATGATGGATGCCGCGGACACCTTCGGGATAGGTTTTGCGCCGGGTTCGTGGGACGGGATGGTCAAGGCGCTCGCCAAGGCGAAGATAAAGCCTGACATCTCGGAAAAGGCGGGGCTGACCTCCCGGAAGGAGGACGGCAGCA
>DASXVI010000369.1:0-2038 GCA_036504315.1 Nitrospirota bacterium | reverse complement strand
ACACCCGGTGCAGACATCTGCTGTCGACTTTATTTCATGCAGAGCACTTCTACTCGCGACCTTCTTCTGGCTTATTTCATTTCATACATTCCTGAAATATCGGCAGAGCAGAGGGTGGGCGGCTGCAGGCTGGGTTTCATTCTCTCTATTTTTGTTCTCTATGGGCCTTCTGTCGAAAGAGATGGCTGTCAGTTTGCCTGCGGTCCTCGTACTCTATGAGCTCCTTTTTCCGGCGGAATCCCGTCGGAAATGGAAGCACTGGTTGGTATTTGTGCCCTACGGGTTGGTCGTCGTCGCGTACATCAAACTTAAATTGGCGATGCAGGGCCGTCTCTCTGGGGACAATGCGCTGTTTACCGTGCCGGTGTATATCCTGTCTCAGGCCAAGCTTCTGCTGGTATATCTCCGTCTCCTCCTATTCCCGTTCAACCAGAATATCGACTATCACGCCGCACCAGCGAGCGGGCTTGACGCCGTGGTCTTGTTTGCGTTTGCATTAATAGCTCTTTTCGTCCTTTTGCTTTTTAAGTACAGGAAGAACCGCCCGGCTATTGCATTTTTCGGAGGTTGGTTCCTGATGGTACACGCACCGGAATCGTCGTTCTTTCCGATTGATGACCTCCTGGTAGAATACAGGCTTTACCTGTCTTCCGCGGGATTGTTTGCATTGGCGGCGATAGGATTGGCAGGCTTTTCCGACAGGAGAGCAAGGTATGTGGTGCTTGTCGCGGTAGCGCTTGTGTCATGCACGCTTACCTTCACCCGGAACGCCCTTTGGACCGACGGGTTCGCTCTTTGGGCAGATGCCGCCAATAAATCGCCCGGCAATGCGCGCTCTCTCTTTAATGCCGGTGACGCCCTTGCCGGGAAGGGGAAGTTTGACGCCGCCATACCGTGGCTCGTGAAGGCGGCCGCAATGCCGAACAGTCCCTATTTGATGAACCTGGTTTATTATAGACTTGGGAATTGCTACAGGATGACCAATGACCTGAATAATGCCGAAAAGTACGCGCTGAAGGTCAAAGCCTTGCGTAATTCGGATATGAGAGATGATGTATATGAAAATCTTGCCGAGGCCTATTTCGTGTCCGGAAGGTATTCGGATTCCGCGCGAATATCCAAATTGCAGACTCAATTGTCGGGCAGCCCGCAGGCGCACTATAATCTCGCAGTGTCCCTTATGATGCTGGGGCGGTATCCTGAGGCGAGGGATCAGATGGCGACTGTGTTGGGCCTGTCCTTGGACAACTACGAGGTCAGGTTGAACCTGTCCAGGATATATCAGAAGCTCGGGGACAGGGCCAACGCGGTAATCAATGCCGAGAGGGCTGCTTCAACGGCTGCGGACAGCGCCCAGGCGGCGGAGGCGGACGGGCTGTTGATGGAGTTGGGCGGAGGCCGCTAAGCGTTTTATGGGAACTGGAATAAAAAAAGCCCCGCGCTTTCGCACGGGGCTTTTCATTTTGCCTTGTACTAACCCGAATTAGAATATCTTGTACGGGTTGACGAAGAGCATGATCAGGACGACGACCAGGGCGTAGATGGCCAGGGACTCGATCATGGCGAGGCCGATGATGAGCGTGGTCATGAGCTTGCCCGAGGCGCTCGGGTTGCGTGAGATGCCGTTGAGCGCGCCGTTGACGGCGATACCCATGCCGACGCCCGTGCCGAGGGCCGCGAGGCCTATGCCGAGACCTGAGCCGTGGGCCACCATCGCGTAAACGCTCTTGACGTTGAAGGAACCGGCGGCCATGTTGCAGGCTGCATCCTCAGCGAAAGCCACCGGGGCGGCGAGTGCGACGGAGACAAGGCTCAGAAGTGCGGTGAACATTATCTTTTTCATAATTTCTTTTTCCTCCTTTCCCAAATGATGGATTCTTTATCTAAAGCCCATGAGGCTTTGAAAAATCAGAAGCTGTTAATGGGCCTCTTCGACCGCTCCGGCTATATAGAGCATCGTCAGCAGGCAGAAGACGACGGTCTGGACAACGCTCGTGAATATCGCCAGCCCGAACATGACGGCCGGTATTGCGACGGG
>DASXVI010000368.1:0-2531 GCA_036504315.1 Nitrospirota bacterium | reverse complement strand
ACCCTCGCATGGGCCATGGAATAACGAAGCTCAAGAGGGTCGCGCAGGGGGTTGAACAGCACGCGCAGGGTCGTCATATCCCCGGCGGTCAACTCTGCGCAGTCCTTTATGTCGCGTATGAACATAATTCCTTTAGTCTATAATGCGGATGGGATATCCCCAAAGCGGGTCAAAACATTCGCTTCTTCGTCTCTGAGTAAGCAGGCGTCTACCTTGCGACAAGCCGTCTGCCAACTCAGAAATCTCGAAGCTCAGAGTTTTGCCCCTTTTGGCGACACCCCATCCGTTCAGCGAGACGACATCAGCTTGGCGGCATACCCGAGCGCTAACGACACCCCATCCGCGCCTATTCGCGCTATATATTAGCCTTTCCCCTTAATATAATCTCCGACTTCTCTGTCGGTCTTGCTGATGTGGTTCACCAGCCAGTCCACGCACAACCGGTTCATGTTCATTACCACGGAGAGGCTTGGGCCGTCCTGCTCAAACCTGGCGTTCAAGTCCGAAACCTCCTTTAGGAAGCTCGCGTGGACCGCCTTGTGCGCGTCGATATCGGGGTAGCCCTCCCGCGACATCATCCGCTCCTCGGCCGAAAAGTGCTCGACGACATAGTCCTCGAGGAAAAGCAGCAGCTCCTTTACCTTTTCCTTGCCCCTGCCCTCCTTGCACGCGTCGAGCAGAGATTCCACCCGCGCGAATATTTCCTTGTGCTGCTCGTCAACCTCGGAGACACCGGTCGCAAGCTCGTCGTTCCAGTAAATGCCCATGATGCTCCCCCGTTCATCGAAAATAACCGGGCAGTCCGTCATAGGAATTCCGGTAAATGGTTACTTTTTAAGTTTTACATTTTAATGTGGTATTGTCCACAAAAATGAAGACGAATGAGAGTGACAAAAAAAGGCCGACTGTATAGTCGGCCCTTGAATTTGTTTTTATGAATTTCAGAAATCCTATGCCTTCTCCCCCGCGAGGTTCAGCGCCCCTCCGGCGAGGACCAGCGCCTTGTCGCGGTCGGAGTTAAGCTGGGCCGCGACCTCGATATGCGTGCCTTTGGTCTTGTTCGCAAGCTTCGGCTTTAATACATTGGTTATGTCCAGCACAAGCTCGTCGCCCTGCTCCAGCCTGTCGTAGTCAGAGGCGTCCTTAAATGTCAGCGGCAGTATCCCGAAATTTATCAGGTTCGCAAGGTGTATCCTCGCGAAGGACTTGACTATTACGGCCCGGACTCCGAGGAACATCGGGGCAAGCGCGGCGTGTTCGCGCGAGCTTCCCTGTCCGTAGTTCTCCCCTCCTATCACGAATCCGCCGCCCAGCTCGAGCGCCCTCTTCGGGAACTCCGGGTCTATTGCCTCGAACACATGCATGGAAATCTTGGGGAGGTTCGACCTAAGCGGCAGCACCTTCGCTCCGGCCGGCATGATGTGGTCGGTCGTGATGTTGTCGCCGGTCTTGAGCAGCACCGGCCCGGTCAGCTTCGTGCCCGGCTTCTCCTTGCGTGCAAGCGGGGCGATGTTCGGGCCGCGTATTATCTCCACATTTTTCGCCTGCTCCGGCGGGAGCGGTGCGATTATCATTGAGTCGTCAAACCCGAAGACCTTGGGTATCTTGACCTCTATGGGGCTCATCCCAAGCTCGCGCGGGTCGGTAAGCTCGCCCGTGAGCGCGGCGGCGGCGCAGACCTCCGGGGAGGCCAGGACTACAGAGGCCGACTTTGTACCGGAGCGGCCCTCGAAGTTGCGGTTGAACGACCGCACCGACAGGCCGCCTGATGGGGGCGCAAAGCCCATACCTATGCAGGGGCCGCAGCCGGATTCGAGTATCCGCGCGCCCGCCTTCACCATATCGGCAAGGCCGCCGGACTCGGTTATCATGCCCAGCACCTGGCGGCTTCCCGGCGATATCCCGAGCGAGAGGCCGGGGTTGATTGTCTTGCCCTTCAGCATCCCGGCGACGGTCATCAGGTCCTTGTAGGATGAGTTCGTGCATGAACCGATTGCGACCTGCTGGACTTTCGTGCCCTTCATGTCCTTGATTTTCTTTATGTTGTCCGGCATGTGCGGGAACGCGCCCATCGGTTCGAGTTGGGTTAAATCTATCTCTATAACCTCGTCGTAGTCTGCGGTCGGGTCGGCGGTAAGCCTCTTCCATACGCCTTCGCGGCCCTGGGCCTTGAGGAATTTCTTGGTCGTGCCATCCGACGGGAACACCGAGGTAGTCGCGCCGAGTTCCGCGCCCATGTTCGTGATGGTCGCCCGTGACGGCACATCGAGGGTCTCGACCCCGTACCCGAAGTATTCGAAAACATTGCCGACGCCGCCCTTTACGGTCTTAAGCCTTAAGACTTCGAGGATGACATCCTTTGCCGAAACGAACGGCTGGAGGGTCCCGGTCAGCTTTACGCCGATGACGCGGGGCATCTTCAGGAAGAACGGCTCGCCCGCCATTGCGAGGGCTATGTCGAGGCCGCCCGCGCCGATTGCGAGCTGGCCTATGCCGCCGCCTGTCGGGGTGTGCGAGTCCGAGCCGAGCAG
>DASXVI010000367.1:0-2553 GCA_036504315.1 Nitrospirota bacterium | reverse complement strand
CTCGTCGGCCTCCGCCACAAGGAAGTCGCCCTGGCCGAGCTTCGCGCCGGAGGACAGGCTGTTCAGCTTTCCGCCGATTACTATTGTCGGGTCGAGGTTGCCCTTCGCGAGTATCGTTGCAAGCATCGAGGTGGTGGTTGTCTTGCCGTGCGCGCCCGCGACCGCCACGCCGTACTTCATCCGCATCAGCTCCGCAAGCATTTCAGCGCGCGGGATGATGGGTATCTGGCGGCCCTTCGCCTCTATCACTTCCGGGTTGTCGGACTTTACGGCGGACGATATGACGACGACATGGGAGTCGTTTACATTGTCGGCGGAGTGCCCGATGCATACGCGCGCACCGAGGCTCTCAAGCCTTTTGGTGGTGTCCGACTCGCGCATATCCGAGCCGCTCACCTTGTATCCGAGGTTGATGAGCACCTCGGCGATGCCGCTCATCCCTACGCCGCCGATGCCCACGAAATGAATTCTCTGGAATTTTTTATACACTTAATATCTCCGTACCGCTTCTTCCATACTGTTTAACTAATGAGTTTCCTTAAAACCTCGTATACCGCTCTTGCCGCATCCGGGCGGCCTATCGACCCGCTTTTTTCGGCCATTATGCCCAGCGCCTTCCTGTCGGAGAGGAGAGATTTTATCTCCTGTGCAAGCCTCTGCCCGGTCGCCTCCCTGTCTGTCAAGACCTTTGCCGCGCCCGCGCTCTCGAGTGTCCGCGCGTTGACTTCCTGGTGGTTGTCCGCCGCGAACGGATACGGTATCAGCAGTGCAGGCTTGCCGAGGGCCGCAAGCTCGGCCAGAGTCAACGCGCCGGAGCGGCAGACCGCAAGCCCCGCGCAGGCATATGCCTTATCCATCTCGTATATAAAGGCGCTTACCCTGGCTGTAAAACCGCTGGCCTTGTAAGCGGCCTCGACCGTCTCAAAATCACGCTGGCCGGTCTGGTGTATAAACTGGACGCTGTCCTTTAAATCGGCAAGGTAACTGAGCGCGTCCGTCATGCCTTTGTTGATTGTGTGCGCCCCGCCGCTCCCGCCGAACGCCAGCACCGTCGTGCGTCCTTCTTCAAGCCCGAAGAACTTTAGCGCTTCCGCTTTGTCCGAAACCGAAAGCTGCCTTACGGGGTTGCCCGTAAATACCGACTTCCCTTTCGGGAAGAACCTGTCGGCCTCGGCAAACCCAAGCGCGACCTTGTCGGCCACCTTCCCGAGCGTCCTGTTGGTCAGGCCGGGGTACGCGTTCTGCTCCTGCAGAAGCACCGGAAGCCCGAGGGTCTTTGCGGCGGCCACGGCCGGGAACGAGGCGTAACCGCCGACCCCCATCACCGCATCCGGCCCGAATTCCTTTAATACCTTCCGCGCCTCAATGATGCCCAGCGGGATGCCTGCCAGCGTCTTTATCCGCTCGACAAGGCCTGTACCTTTCAGCCTGCCCGCGCGTATTGTCCGAAGAGTTAAGCCCTCTTTCGGAAGCACCCTCGCCTCTATACCGCGCCCGGTGCCAATGAAGAGGACCTCTCCCCCGTCTTTTATTATCTCGCGCGCGACGGCTATTCCGGGGTATAGATGCCCGCCGGTGCCGCCGCCGGCAATTACTATTTTCATCTGCTTTCCAACGCCTGCTCTAAACCTTCGTCCTCCTGCCTGATGCTTGCGCGGTTTAACCGCGCCACACTCAGCAGAAGCCCGACCGACGCCAGCATAACGAATACCGAAGATCCGCCGTAGCTGATGAACGGAAGCGGCATACCCTTGTTCGGGAAAAGCCCCGTCGCCACTCCCATGTTTATCAGGGCCTGAAGCCCTATCATCCCCGTAAGTCCGAATGCGAGCAGCCTGCCCATCCCGTCGTTGCAGCGGACCGCGAGCCTGAAGCCGATAAAAACGAAAACAACGAACAGCATCATAACGGCTATCGCGCCGATAAAGCCTAGCTCCTCCCCGATTACCGAGAAGATGAAATCGTTGTGCGGTTCGGGCAGAAACAAAAGTTTCTGACGGCTCTCGCCCAGCCCCAGGCCGGTCAACCCTCCGCCGCCGAATGCGAGGAACGACTGGATCGTCTGGAAGCCCGTGCCGAGCGGGTCCTGCCAGGGGTCTATGAAGGCCATCAGCCTCTTGGCCCGGAACCCGACATGGAACAGCTCGTAATATAAAACCGGCAATACCGCCAGACCCAGCATCGCGAGATGCTTGACCCTTGCGCCCGCGGCATAGAGCATCATGATGGTCACCGCGCCGACCAGTGCGGCAGTGCCAAGGTCCGGCTCAAAGACTATGAGCAGGGCGAAGGTGCCGCTTATGACGAGGTACGGAAAGACGCCTGTTGCAAAGTCGCCGAGCTTTGCGCCCCTCTTGGCGAGCGACGCCGCGAGGAACATTAACAGCACGGGTTTTGCAAGCTCCGACGGCTGAAACCCGAACCCGCCAAACGCAATCCAGCGCCTCGCGCCGTTGCGCTCCGGCCCGAGAAGTGCGCCGATTAAGAGCAGGAAAATCAAAATCAGAAGCGGCGGAGTCGCGTATTTAAGCTTCCTGTAATCCGCCTTCCAGA
>DASXVI010000366.1:0-27189 GCA_036504315.1 Nitrospirota bacterium | reverse complement strand
CCCGCTGTAATGCCGGCGTCATATATATTCGGGGAATATGTTCCGGCAGGCATGTTTTTCTTGGTCCTGACATAGCTGTCGATGCCCAGATGGAGCGTCTTGTAAGCCTGTATGTCCGTCGAAGGTATCCATATCTGGGTTGAAGGCGTTGCCATCGCCGAACCGGCAACCATGAGAAAGAGTGCCAATGCAAGTGTTGCTATCTTTGCGAACTTCATCATTTCTAAGTCCTCCATGAATTTGAATATGTAACAGAACGAATAAGCGTCCTATAAAATACAGACCGCGAAACTTTTACACCTCCCCTCCAGTTTGCTCGAAATGTTCCAGAAATGAACAATGAATGCTCGTTATGATTTTGTTATATTACAAGGAGCGTGCCAAAACGGCACAACCGCATAACAGCTTTATTTACATGGTGTTTTCAGGTTAAGGGCTTGGCTGATGCGGAGGGGGTTCGTGTGCAGGAATTAAACAGGCCCCGATCTCTGCACAAAATTTATGCAGAAACCGGAGCCTTTGGGCAAGCCGATTTAAGCCGATTTAGAACTTGTAGTTCAGGTCGCACTGGAGGATGTTCTGACGCCTCTGGTCGGCCGGAGCAATCCTCCTCGAATCTATCCAGTCAACCACCAGGTTCGTGTTCTTCAGCAGGCCCACGGTAAGCTCGGTCTCCATGCCCTTGGCCATGGTGTCGCCGCTGAATACATCGGAATCCGGGAACACGGACGGGACGGCATCGCGCTCTATGCGCCTTGCGTAAGTACGGACATTCCAGTCGCCCGCGTTGACGACCTTGTCATAGCCGAACTTGACGCCGTAGAGGGCTGCGTTTTTCCTGCCGACCGGGACCCTGGATGAAACATTGTGGATATACTGCCCGAAAACTCCGACACTCGGTATATAGTCGAAACCGGTCTTGTAGTTTAATTCGCCCTCGGCCGAAACCGCATCGAAGTCGTACCTGTACTTGTTGCCAAGCAATGTGTTGGTCGAGGCCCTGCCTGTGAGCGGCGCGTTTCCGGCGATATTCTGGTAGGAATAGTAGGACCCTGAAGCCTTCAGGCCGAGGTCTTTGGTAATCTTGTATTCCAGGCCCGGCTGGACGACGAACATATTGGCATTCCTGCTCTTGTCGTTCTGGAACTTGTTCTCCTCAAGCACGAAGAACGCGCCGTTGAAAAAGGTCTTGATATCCAACGGGGCATCGTAGTTGAGCGCGACTGCGGCGCCTTCCGGCCTGATATCCGTATCCCAGATAACATCAGAGCCTGCGGTGTAGAGCGGGTTCTTCATACGGCCTGCGGTAAACGCGAAGTTTTCATTCGGCGCGAAGGTCATGTATGCGTAGTCGAGCCATATCTGCTTCTTGGCGAAGGAGTCCTGAAAGGTCTGGTTGGTCGAGCGGGGGTCGTTGTCGCTGCCGGTTGCAATTCCAAGTCCTACCTTCACGGACTTCACGACTTCTGCGTCCGCGCCGAAGCGGAGCCTGACCCTGCCCCTGTTCCTCGGAGCGTCGGCCTGCGCCGTACCGGGCTTGCCCTTTGTGTCTTCCCACTGATACCGAAGCCTCAGGTCTCCGCCGAATTTAACCTTCTGCATCCATTCAGGAAGCACGGCCAGGACCTCTTCCTTCTTGAGCGGTTCGGCCGCCGCCGCAACCGGCGCGGCGGTTTCTATCGCAGCCCTGCCCTCGGCAGGCTTGGAGTAGACTGCGCCGGTTTCCTGGTCCTGGTAGAGCGCCCCTACGCTGGCCGGAAGCTCGACCTTGTTCCTGCCTTCGGCCGGCCTGGTATAAATCTGGCCGGTCGCCGGGTCCTCATAAAATTCCGCCGCAAGAGACGGGACAGCGGCAGATATGATGCAAAAACTTAATAGCGCCCCAAATGCTCTTCTCATGTTTTCTCCTCTTTCAGAAAAATAACCGTTGCCTGTATTGAAATGAATTCCCGTTGAACGATGTTTTACCATCCCACGGTTACAGGAATGTGACAAGCCGGTTAAGGTTCTTTGACGAAGAGAAAAAAACCGGGCCGCCCAAATGGATTTCAAGTCCATTTGAACAGCCCGGTCATTTAAACTTTTATGCTGCTTTAAACTTAGAACCTGTAGTTCAGGTCCGCCTGAAGGATATTCTGGCGCTTCTGGTTGGTGCCCGCAAACCTTCTGGAGTCGTTCCAGTTGAGCGAGAAGTTTACATTCTTCATAAGGCCGAAGATGAACTCCGCCTCGGAACCCTTTGAAGCGGTATCTCCGTTGAACACATCCGCGTCCGGGAATATCGACGGGACGGCGTCCTTCTCTAACCGCCTCGAGTACAAGCGAAGGCTCCAGTCGCCGGTATTCACGATCTTCTCATACCCGACCTTGACGCCGTAGAGAGAGGCCTTGTCGTTCCCGCCCGGGACATTGGCGGATATGTTCTGGATATACTCGCCGAACGCTCCGACAAACGGCACCATGCCGAAACCGGTCCTGTAGCCGATTTCGCCTGCCGCCGAGAGGGCGGTGAAATTAAACTTGTACTTCCCGCCAACCAGCGTGTTGGACGA
This sequence comes from Nitrospirota bacterium, assembly GCA_036504315.1. GTDB lineage: Bacteria > Nitrospirota > JACRHJ01 > JACRHJ01 > JACRHJ01 > DASXVI01. The sequence continues at coordinate 24,637 of DASXVI010000366.1, read as the reverse complement.
GGCTCTGCTGCCGGTTAGCGGGACATTGCCCTTCAGACCCTGATAGCCGTAGTAGGAGCCTGCGGCCTTCACAAAGAGGTCCTTGGTTACCTTGAATTCCGCGCCCGGCTGGAGGACAAACATATTGGCGTTCCGGCCCGCAGCCCTTCCTTCTTCGAGGACCAGGAACTCGCCGTTGAAAAATGTATTCACGCCGAGTACCGGGTAGTTGGCCGCAACCGCGACACCCTCTGGCCTTATGTCGGTATCCCATATGAGGTCGGAACCGGCGTTATACAGCGGGTTCTTCATCTTGCCGCCTGAGAGGGCAACATACTGGAGCGGTGTCCAGGTGGCATAGGCGTAGTCGAGATTAAAGACCTTCTTGGCAAAAGACGAGTCGAGGGTCTGCATCGTCGAGCGCGGGTCGTTGGCCGCGCCTGTGGCAAGCCCCATGCTGACCTTGACTGTCTTGGTTACATCAATATCCGCCCCAACGCGCAGCCTTATTCTTTCCCTGTTCCTGGACTGGTCCGAGGAAGAAACTGGTTTGCCCTTGATGTCTTCCCACTGGTCCCTGAGTCTGAAATCACCGCTGATTTTTATCTTCTGCATCCATTCCGGGAGCGCAGCAAGGACATCTTCCTTCTTTACAGACGATGCAACGGCGGCCGGGGCAGCCGGGGCCTCTACCGCAACCCTGCCGTCGGCAGGCTTCGTGAATACGGCGCCTGTATCGGCGTCCTGATAAAGCGCCCCGATGCTCGCCGGAAGCTCTACCTTGTTCCTGCCGTCGGCAGGCTTCGTGAATATCTGGCCGGTGGCCGGGTCCTCATAGAAATTCGCCGCAAAAGCAGGCAACGAAATAACCGACATGCAAAGACATAATAAAGCAGTGACTACATTCTTCATATTACTCTCTCCTTTTCGATTAACTGCGGCTGTCCTGCATTGCAGGCCTTATAAAGTATTTAACGTATGCTCACAAAGTTTTATTAAATCAAAAGTTCGACCCATAGAAAAATTTCCCCGGACCGGTCACAAGGGGTAACCGGCCGGGGCAATACCTTGGGAGAACAAGATAAACCTTATTTCTTTGCGTTTGGCTTGAAAAGCAGGTTGCCGTACTTATCCTTGAATGAGCCAATTGCCGCCTGCCCGTCCGGGCCGGTTATGAAACTGATAAAGTCTTCGGCTTCCTTGATGTGGACTTTGGGGAATTTCGCGGGGCTCACCGCAATCGCGGCATACTGGTTAAACAGCGCCTTGTCGCCCGCATAAAGCAGGGTGTCGCCCTTGAGCGTGTCCTTGAGCGCGAGGTATGTGCCGCGGTCCGCTATCGTGTACGCCCCCTTCTCGTCGGCAAGCCTGAGCGCCTGCTCCATGCCCTGGCCTATTGACAGGTAACCCTTCATATCCTTCACATCGACGCCTGCCGCCTTCCACATCTTCTTTTCGCGCGCATGAGTGCCGGACTCGTCCCCGCGCGAAATAAAGCCCGCGCTGCTCACCGACATCTTCTTGAAGGCGTCCGCGGCGGAGACGGACTTCGTCACGCCTGCCGGGTCCTCTTTCGGGCCTACTATTACGAAATCGTTGTACATGACTTCTTTGCGGCCGAGGCCGAAGCCCTCCGCCACGAAGGCGTCTTCCTTCTCCCTGTCATGGACGAGCAGGAGGTCGGCGTCGCCCCTTTTCGCTATCTCCATCGCCTTGCCGGTGCCCACGGCCACGACGTCGATTTTAACATCCTTGAACTTTGTCCATTTGTAATAGGCCGGGATAAGCATATCGAACAGCCCTGTTGCCTGGGTGGATGTAGTGGATGCCAGCACAACCCTGGTTTCGGCAAAAGACGGACTGGCCAGCAGGAGGGCGGCGATTACGAAGAATGAAATCCTCTTGAACATGAATTCTCCTTTAGAATTAAGGGTTTAAAAAACAAAACAGCCGATACCCGCAAAAATAGGGGTATCGGCCGCACACCAGACCCCTTTCCAAATTACTGCGGGAGGCCATATCCTTTCGGAAATGACCCTGACGGCCGGTCCCCATGGCTTAGTGAAGGCGGTAGGGGATTGCGGCTCGGGGAAATATTCAATTTTGTGTAAAATAAACTATAGTTTTAATTTAGTCAACATTTTTTTATACGAGCCGGCCGGGATGGGTGTAGATATTCATCCGGCGTCCGCGCACAAAGCCCGCGACAGTCAGGCCGAGTTTTCGGCCGAGGCTCACCGCAAGGCTCGTCGGCGCGCCCCGGCTTATAATTACGGGTATACCCTGCCTCGCGCATTTCAGCAGTATTTCAGACGATACCCTGCCCGTAGTGAAAAGCAGTTTGCCAAACGGGCTTACACCCGCAAGCAAGCAGCTCCCCAACACCTTGTCTACGGCGTTGTGCCTGCCTATGTCGTCGGCAAAGGCGACGAAGGACTCTCCGTCGGACAGCGCGGCGCTGTGGACTCCTCCGGTCTGCTCAAAAAGCTCGGACTTCTTTCTGAATTCCGACGCCAGGCCCAGCACCGCATCTATCTTGGCCACGGCCCCGGCCTTCACCTTCCTGATTTCAGAGACCCCCTGCGGGTAAGAAAATATTATCCCGCCGCCGCAGCCGGATGTTATCACCTTGCCTGCGTGCGAGCTTTCCGGGATACTTTTGGTGAGCTGGATGAACACCGCGCCCTTCTTCATGCTCAGGGAAGCTATGTCATCGCGCGACGAAATAAGGCCTTCAGAGAGAAGGTATCCAAGCGCGAGTTCGAGGGACATCTGGGGGGTATAAAGAAGGGTGGCAAGCTCGCTGCCGTTAATGAATATCGCGAGCGGCTCCTCTACGGCGACGGTATCGGTTACCTGCGCAAGCGTCCCGTCGTCAAACTTGTAAAGGCTTATTTCTCTCTGGTTGCTCAAGGTCAGGCTCCTTTCTTTGGAAGCCTGAGCATACCAGAAATTAAATTGAGTTGGAAGGCATTATTTAGAAAGAAGGAGCGTCGTGAGCGCGGTCTTGGATTCCACACCCAACTTTTTGAAGATGTTCCTCAGGTGAACTTTAACGGTGTTCTTGCTTATCGTAAGGGCTTCGGAAATCTCGGCATTTGATACGCCTTCTGCAATTATCAACTTTGTAATCTCAAGCTCTTTTTTGGTAAGGCCGTAGGCCTTGGCGACCTTCTGGTAGTCGAGTTTGTTTATCAGCTTCTCCTCGGACTGCTTCTGTATCGCCCTGTCCACCGCGTCTTTGAGTTCCGAGAACTCGAACGGCTTGAGCAGGTAGTCGAACGCCCCCTTGCGGAGTGCGCGGATTGCGGAATCGAGCGAGGCATGCCCTGTTATGACGATGCACTTCGTCTCCGGGCAGTTGTCCTGTAGGTGCTTCATTATCCCGAACCCGCTTCCGTCCAGCAGGAACAGGTCCGTTATGACGAGGTTGAATTTATCTTCCTTGAGGCAGTCGAGGGAACCTTCTTCGTCCTCGGCCTCGCGGATTTCATAGCCGCTCTTCTGGAGGAACATGGAGAGGCTTGACCTCAGTATTTCTTCGTCCTCAACGAGCAGTATTTTAGGCTTTAAGTTCATAGCTCCCTTTTTCAACCGGCGGGAAGACGGCTACGACATCGCCGTCTTTAAGGACGGCCCGCAGGTCAGCCTGTCTGCCGTTCAACAAAACTACGAGAGAATCGTCTATGCCCGAAGATTCGAGCAGGCCCGTGCAGGACATGCCTTCCTCGACGTCCATTATAACTGAACCATCGCTCCCGTTTTTTGACGGTAAATGCTTTTTGAGCGATGCAAGCAATCTGAGGTAAATTTTCATTTTATTTTAAGTTTGTTTTATTTTGCGAAATTACCAGCATATTATTGCAAGATGTCTGCCAAAGATAAATACTAAACCCAAAAATTTTTCCTTACAATTAATTTTCCAGATATATTAGCTATTTATGAAAATATTTTAATTATTAAAAACATCTCCATTAATAAGTACCATATAATATACAAACAAATCTTTACATATGTTCTAAAATATGAGCGGTTTCGCGATGCGCAAATTCGCGAATATTCATTTCTGAATATTTCATATATGGAGTTTTCGGGAAAGCAATAAAACGGGGGCAGGCTTATGCCTGTCCCCGTTTTATTTTTCGACCCAATAATCGTAGTTACTTAGAACAGGCCGAGTATTTTTCCGTTCTTGTCCAGGTCCACCCTCTCACCGGCAGGGCTGGAAGGCAGGCCGGGCATTGTGCGCATATCCCCGCAGAGCGGGTACAGGAAACCGGCCCCTACAGACGCGCGCAGGTCGCGTACCGGGAATGTATATCCCGACGGCGCGTTCTTGAGCGAGGGGTCGTGCGATATCGACAGGTGCGTCTTGGCCATGCATATCGGCAGCTTGTCGAAGCCGAGCTTCGTATAAAGCTTTATCTTGGCCTCCGCCGCCGGTGCGTAGCTGACGTCCTTCGCGCCGTATATCTTAGTCGCGATAGCCTCAATCTTTTCCTTTATGGTGGCGTTCAGCGGGTAGAGGAACTTGAAGTTCGAGGGTTTGTCGCAGGCCTTCACGACGGCCGCGGCCAGCTTCTCCGAGCCTTTGCCGCCTTCCGCCCAGTGGGTGGAGAGCACCGCGTCCTCTGCCCCGGACTCTATGGCGAGCTTCTTGACCAGCTCGATTTCCTTCTTTGTGTCCGTCGAAAACGCGTTGACCGCGACGACGACCGGCACGCCGAAGTTCTTCATGTTCGCTATCTGCTTCGCGAGGTTCTTGCAGCCCTCTCTCAGCCATTCGAGGTTCTCTTCTACCAGCTCCTTCGGGAGCGGCTTGCCCGCGACTACCTTCGCCGTGCCGCCGTGCATCTTGAGCGCGCGGATGGTGGCTACTATTACGACGCAGTCGGGTTTCAGCCCCGAGTAGCGGCATTTGATGTCCATGAACTTCTCCGCGCCCATGTCCGCGCCGAAGCCGGACTCGGTAACGACATAGTCGCCGAGCTTGATGCCTATCTGGTCGGCGAGCACCGAGCTGTTGCCGTGCGCGATGTTCGCAAACGGCCCACAGTGGATGAACGCAGGGGTGTTCTCAAGCGTCTGGACGAGCGTCGGCTTGATTGCGTCCTTGAGAAGGACGGCCATCGCGCCCGCGCATTTCAGGTCCTCCGCCGTGACGGCCTTGCCGTCGAAGGTCGTGCCGATGACAATACGGGAGAGCCTCTGGCGGAGGTCCTTCAGGCTCGTCGTCAGGGCCATTATCGCCATGACCTCGGAGGCGACGGTTATGTCGAACCCGGACTCGCGCGGGTAGCCGTTCGCCTTGCCGCCGAGGCCTACGATTATCTCGCGAATACTTCTGTCGGATATGTCCATGGCGCGCCTCCAGGTTATGGAGTGCGGGTCGATGTTCAGCTTGTTGCCGTGGAAAAGGTGGTTTTCGATGAAGGCCGCGAGGAGGTTGTGCGCCGCGCCGATGGCGTGGATGTCTCCCGTGAAATGGAGGTTGAAGTCCTCCATCGGGACGACCTGAGCATACCCGCCGCCCGCCGCGCCGCCCTTGATGCCGAATACAGGCCCGAGGGATGGCTGCCTGAGGGCGAGGACCGCGTTCTTGCCTATCTTGTTGAGGCCCATCGCGAGGCCGACCGAGGTAGTCGTCTTGCCTTCGCCGAGCGGGGTAGGCGTAATCGCCGTAACGTCCACATATTTCCCGTTGGGCTTGTCCTTCAGCCTCTTCAGGATGCTGAGTTCTATCTTGGCCTTGTACTTGCCGTACATCTCAAGCTCGTCGTCCAGCACGCCAAGTTTTTTGGCAATCTCGACGATCGGCTTCATTTTAGCTGCCTGGGCAATCTCTATATCGCTTCCAACCTTTTTTTTCGCCATAATTCCAAAGCCTCCCTTGATTTAGACCTTGAGAACAAACTGCGTCCGCGTTGGAACTTTAATTTACTTAACGGAAATTCTAATGTTTGCATTAGAAAAAACGGGCGGCCGTGGAGGACCGCCCGTTTTTACAAGTCGGTTACATGCCGCCGACGCCTTTGTGCGCCTGCGCGGAGGCTTCTAATTTGCGGCGCGCGGCCATGTCCATCAGGACCTTCTCGACGCCGAACTTACCCTTCTCGTACTTGCGGAGCTTGAGTGCGTCACGCTTCTTGTCGATATGGGCAAGCGTAGCCTCGAACATCGCGTCCTTGTCCATGATGAACTCCATCTTGCCGCCCAGCATCTTCTCCCAGCCCTCGCTCATCATCTTCTCGATGGTCGGGGAAGCCTTGACGGGCGACTCGACGCCGAAGATGACATAGAGGCCGGAGGCCACGACATAGAACGCGATGGCGAGCGCCTTCTCGCTCATCCACTCCGGCGCGAGACCGACGACCGGGATGTCCGAGAGGTCCTCGCCCAGCCCGCCTTCCTGAGCAATCGCGGTCAGGACGGTAAGGATGCGCGAATTATCCACGCATGAGCCCATGTGCAGGACCGGCGGGATGCCTATGGCCTCGCACACCTCGCGAAGGCCGGGTCCCGCGTGCTCCATCATCTCAGGCAGCATCATCCCCGCCTTTGCGGACGCGTGTGCGCCGCAGCCGGTCTGGACTACAAGCACATCCTCGGCTATCAGTTTCCTGACGAGGTAGTTGTGCTGGGAGTCCTGGTCCACCCTCGGGTTATTGCAGCCGACGATGCCGGCGAGGCCGCGGATGCGCCCCGACATTATCGCGTCGTTCAGCGGGCGGAAAGAGCCCCTGAAACGGCCGCCCTGCATATACTGGATATACTCGTGTGAGAACCCGCCTATCATGTCCTGCGAGTCCTCGGGTATCCTCGTCTCGGCCGGGCGGTTGACGAAGTTGTCGCACGCGGCCTTGACGATGTTCCTGGCGACTTCCAGCGCCTTGCGCTCGTTGAACTCGAAATGCTCCGCGCCCGGTATCCTGCCCTTCGGCGATGTGGTAATCAGCTTGGTGTGGAACTTCTTCGATATCCCGGCTATGGCGGGCATGATGCACTGGACATCCACGACCATCGCGTCCACCGCGCCGGTCAGGACGGCAAGCTCCTGGTTCAGGAAGCCGCCGGCCGACTTTATGCCGTGCCGGATGAGTATCTCGTTCGAGGTGCAGCACATACCGACGAGGTTTATCCCGGCCGCGCCCTTGCTTTTGGCGTATTCTATCATGTCCGGGTCTTCGGAGGCGACGACTACCATCTCGGACAGGGTCGGCTCATGCCCGTGCACGACGACATTGACGAAATCCTTGCGGAACGCGCCGAGTGTGTCCTGGGACTTGACAGGCTTAGGAGTACCGAACAGAATGTCCGAGAAGTCCGTGCCTATCATGGAGCCGCTCCAGCCGTCGGCGAGCGACACCTTGAGGGCGTTCTTCATGATGTCCTCGGGGTCGGTATCGACGCCCATCGTCGTCCTGTGCATCAGCTCGGTTATCTCCCTGTCCACGCCCCTCGGCACAAGGCCGAGCTCGCGCCAAAGCTCCTGGCGTTTCTTCGTGGCGGTGCGGATGTAGGAGACCTCGCCCTTCTGCTGGCCGAAATCGCGCAGGACGAACTCGGCCAGTTCCTTGGCTACCTGCTCCTTGGTCTTGTCGGCGGTCTCTATGCTGAACTTCTTGGCAAGCGTCATCAGCTTGTCCACATCTTTTATCTTGAAGTCCTTGGCCTCGCCTGTCGCGGCCGCAAGCAGCGTATTCGCCATGTCCCTTGCGTGGTCTGAATGCGCGGCGGTGCCGCCTGCGACCATGCGCGCGATGTTTCTTGCCGTGACCGTCGGCAGCGTCGCGCCGCAAATTCCGGTCTTCTCGTCCTCGGTCTTGCCGGTGAGGCGGCACGGCCCCATCGAACATATCTTGCAGCAGGCGCCGCTCGCGCCGATCGGACAGGGCTTCATGTTGTCCGCCCTGGAGAACGCGGTATCTATTCCGCACTGTTCCGCGTAAGCAAGGAGGTCGACAGCGGCCGGGTCCACGCTTGTCGCCTTCTTCTTTTTGATTTCCTCGCTCATATTCTTATCCCTCCGTCATTCGGGGCTTGTCTGTTATAGGATGGATTCCATCGTGAGTGCCGGGTGGCCCTTCTCCATCAGGAATTCCATCATCTTTTCACTTTCTTCAGCTATCGTCTCGTCGCATATCATATCGTAGAAGCCGGGCACGCCCTCTTCCTCGCCGCGCCTGATAAGGTCTTCGCGGAGCGATTCCTTGAGGGACTTCGGCATCCATACGAGCCTGAGCAGTCCGCCGTCGGCCTTTATGAACTTCTTCGATGTGATGAAGTACTTGCCTATGCCGCCGAAACCCGGCGTCTGCGCGCCGCCGCCGACCGTACCCGCCAGCGTCGAGAACTTCATCCCGACCGGCGTCATGCCGGTGTAGCCGCGGTTGACGACCATATACCCGTTGGCCTCCGGCACGAGCGCGACGATGCACTCGAAACATCCGCACGAGGTCATCGGGGAGTCCAGCAGCGAGTACGCCGAGAAGCCCTCCATGGTCTGGTGGGACGCGCTCCACACATACTCGTCAACGCCCTTCCAGCGGCCCTTGTCCGGGTCGGTCGTCTCGCCCTTCGTTACGGGCTGGTTCGGGCCGACAGGGTCTATCTCGAAGGCCGCGCGTGCGTCGAGCCAGTTGTACGCCCCGCACAGGCCAAGCCTCTGCGGAGAAATAACGCAGACATGGTTCGGCGCGAACGACTGGCAGAGCAGGCAGGAGTAGAAGGTCTCGACGGACTCGTCCGTCATGTCCTTTACCCTCTGGTTGCGCTCCTCGTAAACCGCGCGCGCGACTTCCCGCATCTCCAGCACTTCAGGTTCGTTTAAGTAGAGGTCTACCTGGACCTTGTCCACGATTGCAGGGAACTTCGACTTGACCATCGCGTAGATGATGTCGCCGAAATGGCTTATCTTAAAACCTTCGCTTGCCGCCTGCCTGGATATCCTCATCCAGTTGGCGTCCCGCTGGCCCATGTGGAATATTCCCTGGGCGCAGTTGATATAGTCGTGCAGCTTCCTCTCGATGACCGGCTCGAAGTCCGGGCTCATCTTGCGGCCCGCGACCGTGACCTTTATACCGAGCGGGAGCTGGGTCGTCTTCGAAGTATCCGGCGACTCGATGAGCTTCGCCGTGGCATCGTCGGCATGGATATTGACCTTGCCGTCCTCGACCTCCTCCATCTCTTTGGTCGTCAGCCACTCGAACGCCGCGCCCTTCGGCCCGCCGAACTCGAAGACCGTGTCCTCCTTGCGGATGCGCTCGCCCTCGAAGGCCGGGCCGTAAGCGACCGGAATCGGTACCTTGGTTATGACAATCTTCAGGCCGCGCGTCTCGACGCAGGTATCAATAATCTTCTCATGGTCGGTCTGGGACACGACATGCTCGTAGGTGCAGACGCCCGTCGGCCGTATCTCCGGAACCTCCGTGTCGCATATCGCGGGGAAGCCGTAGGTGATAGCGCCCGCGCCGGTCGCCCATATCAGGTCTGTCATGGGGCCCATGACCAGCGCGAACGCGAATACGCGGTCCTTGTTGTACTTCAGCACTTCGAGGGCGTCGCCGCCCTTCTTTGCGCCGAACATCAACGCGCCTCGGCAGGCCCAGTCGGCCGCGTACAGCGCGTGGTAGGCCTCCGGTCCGAGCGGCACGAGACGGGCGTCCCAGCCAAGCTCCACGCCCTTGCGGGAGAGCTGCTTGGCCATATTGTCGCCGCCCACATTGCCGCAAAGGAAGGTCAGGATGTTCCTCTGCTGGAGGTCGCGGGCAATCTTTACCGCCGTCTCCTCGTCAGGAGCCTTGCCGATGATTACCGCGAACCCCGGAAGCGTGCCGTCCACGAGTTGGACGCCCAGGTCGCGAAGCACGGTGTCGGTGATGAAGCCGTTGTACTGGATGCCTGTCTCGGCATCCGACATCGGCTCCAGTCCAAGGACATAACGCGAAGCAAGGAGTATCTCCTCCGCGAAAAGAGTAGCCTGTCCCGCGTCCAGGGTCTCGCCCAGGTACGGCAGGTATTCGTGCTCCGCAGGCACAGGACTCAGCAGACCCTTCGCATAATCGAGCCCGCCCCTCATCTGGCCAAGCGTCTCGATCTTGATGCCGGTCATGCCGTAGATATGCGGAAGGTAGAACGCTGTGTCCGGGAACTCGAACTTGTAGTCCTCGCCCTTCAGGGCGACTGCCTTCTCCAGTGCTTCGGACGCTTCCGCGAATATCTGGTGCGAACCGCGGATGGCCGAGGCAGCTATATGTCTTGACATATCCTCTCCTCCTTGCTTGTTATTCCCTTTGGCTTTAGGAGACCTTGTTTTTCAGGAACGCCGGGAGCCCGTTAGCTTCCCTCGGTCCGACGGTAATCTTCCAGCCCGGAAGCTTCTCTTCCAGCGAGCCGGAGAGCACCGCGACATAACCGGGGATGATGAGTTCCTTCGACGCGACTTTGTCCTTTATCCCGGACTCGTCGATGTACTGGGCAATCTTTGCGGCGGTGAACTTGCCCGCTGCCCATGCAGTAAGGACCGATAGGCCCTCGCTGTCCATGACGAGTATCCAGGCCGGGACCTTCGAATTCTCTACCTCGCCCAGCACGATGAAGTAGGTGAGCGAGAAGTTTGTCGTAATCATAAGCGGCGAGTTTTCGTTTGCGTCGCCAATCTTGTAGAGGTTAGCCTTTACCTGCATCGGGACCTGCGGGTCCGTGTACAGGTTCTGGCGGAGCGCCATCAGCGCGAGAGTCTTCCACTTCGACGCGTCCGACATGACGACGACCGAGGCGTATTTTGCGATGCAGACCGATGCCCTTGCCTGTTCGACAAGCGGGTCGGCGTCCACCGCGACAGAGAATATCGGGAACCCGAACGGCTTGTAGCTCTTCTTGAGCGCGGCGCGGCGGATCTGTGTATACTGCTCCACCATATCCTTCGGGCTCTTGGGCGACGGGTCGAGCATGAGGTCCTTGAAGCCCGAGGCGACTACCTTCTCCACAAGGTCGGACAGGGCTTCGAGCCCGTCGGCCTTGACTACGAGGGATGCGCCCGCGCCCTTGGCAAGCTCGACCATCTGCTCCCAGTTGCCTGCGTCTGCCGCATAGATAAGCGGCTTCTTGCCGGAGAGCTGGGCCAGCGCGCCCTTAAGCGCCTCGACATTCGCGCTCATCAGCACCACGCCCACATTCGGGGCCGCGGCTACCACCTTGCCGACCGCGCCCGAGAATGTCAATGCGTCGCCTGAGGCGTCCTTGACCGCCACCAGCTCGACACGGAGCTTCTGACCGACGCGCTCTATCTCGGAGTCCGCGACGGACTTCGCCTTCGCCTCGATGGCTGAGTCGGTATCGTTTACCACCAGCGCAAAGCCGCACGGGTTTACAAACTTCTTCTCGTGCCTGGAGAGGACGGTTTCCTCGCCCACCTTCAGAGCCTTGTCGCCCGCGCCTATCGTGATGCGTCTAATCGGCGGCTCGGACGCGGCCCCCAGGAATGCCTTTGCATCCTCGGAGGCGTCCGGGCAGGCGTCGAGCGAGGCCTGCTGTGCCGCGAGTTTCATAGCGAACGCAAGACAGGTCGGATGACCGCACTTCTTGCAGTTCGTCTTGGGCAGGTGTTTAAAAATTTCAACGCCAGAGATTGCCATGTTTACTCCATCTCCTTTCCGGCCGGTTAGAATTAAACGAGTTCGTCCACCATTTTCCTGACAGTCGCAATCGCTTTAGGATGGCGCATTATCAGGAGGTTGGAACCAGCCATCAGAAGACCCATGGCGGTCGTGGTCTCCCAGCCTATCGCGCGTTCTTCGAGCCCACCCCACTCAGGGAGGTCGGACTCCGGGGCAATCGTCTCCTTGACTTTCCAGACATACATGCCGATATCGTTGACAAGCGGCGGGGACATGGTCGGGTCGTTCTGCAGGAGCGCGGCCTGGCGAATCCTCTCCATGACGGAGTAGGTATACTCGATGCCGTAGCCCAGCGCCGAGGACATCGGGTCCGTGACTATCTTGCCCTTGTCAAATCCCATCTGCGTGATGAGGATGTTGAGCTGCTTGGAGAGGTTGACATCCAGGTCGCTCATCGCGATTATCTTGTGGCCCGCGGCCATAGCTGACGCGACGATCGTCTTGTAGTTGGCCTCCTGCGCCTTGCCCACCAGGCAGTTCTTGCCGGCCGTCGCATCGCACGCGGCCTTCAATACCTGCGCGTCTTTCTCGGCGTGGTTGCTGCCGAGGATGATGAGCGGGACATCGATTGCCGCAAGCACGGCGACGACGGTCTTTGCTGCCTCCTCCGGGCTTCTGTCCTGCCTGTCCGGGTGCGTGCCGATAAGCCTCAGGGCTATCATCTGCGCGCCGAGTTCGTTCTGGCAGTAAAGCGCCCACTTCACAGGGTCGGCCGATACATCCTTGTACGCCGACTGCACCGTGGACGGCCAGTCTTCCGGCGGCACATCCTGTATCTCGTAGGCGACGACGGTCTTGTTGGGGACCTGTCCCTCGAAAGCGAGATACGGGAGCGTGTTCTCGCCGCCGATTTTGACGGCCTTCGGTCCGGTGCCTATTTCAACTTCGAGCACTTTACCGCTGTAATTTTCCTTGGGAACGACGAATGCCATTTGTGTCCCTCCTCTGGTCACATCTCAAGGTAGCTGTGGGCGTAGAGAGTCTTGCCCATCAGGATATCGACTGTTTTGATAACATCTGTCATTTCTTTTTCCAGCGGGTCTATTATCGCGGAGTCCAGCCCTTCGTACATCAGGAGGGCGGCGTACACGCGGTTGAGTATCGGCCGCAGGTGCTTCGGCGCACCGTTGGATATATTGGAGAGCCCGACGACGGTCTTCATCGGAGGGTCGTTGAGTTCCCTGAACAGCCGGATGGCGCGGATGGACTCAAGCGATTTCTCCTGCGAGAAAGGAACCGGCATGATGAGGGGGTCTAAATAGATGTCTTCCATCGGCACGCCGCATTCCATAGCCTTGCCCATTATCTCGGCGGCTATCGCGCAGCGGTCCTCGGCGAGCGCCGGGATGCCCTGCTTGTTCAGCGTGAGCCCGATGATGAGGGAGCCGTACTTGCCTGCGAGCGGCATCATAACATTGAGGCGTTCTTCTTCGCCCGAAGCCGAATTTATCATTGCCCGGCCCCAAGTGTTGTCGTGGGCCTTCAGGCCTGCCTCCATTGCGACCGGGTTGGTCGTGTCCAGGCAGAGCGGCACATGCGCCACCTCCTGCACGGTCTTGACTATCCAGTCCATCAGCTCGTCGCCGCGCTCTTCCGCGGGCCCGATATTGATGTCGAGCATCCCGGCGCCGCTTTTGACCTGGTTGAGAGCCATTTCCTGAATCGGGCCCTTGTCGCGGTCAAGCATGGCCTGCCTTTGCGTCTTTGTGATAACATTGATCCGTTCGCCGATTATGAGCATTGCCCGTCCCCTCTCCTTTCAAAAACGGTTATTGCGAAAACTTTTGGGACTATCGTCCCCGACACATTAAGCGAGCAGCTTCAACAGCCTTTCCGCATCCTCCTCTCGTAATGTGCCCTTTGCCACTCCTACCGCCACTGCGTGTTCCCCCAGTGTCCGGTAAAGACCTGTAAGCCCGGGAAGTTTCCGGGAAAGAGCTTCGAGGTGGCCTTCGACCGTTGCGATATCGCCCCTGGCTATCGGCCCTGTAAGCGCCATCGGGACGCCCACCTTCGATATATTTTCTACGCTGCCCCGGATGAGCGGAAGGAGCGCATCGAGGGCCTCTTCCCGTCCCATGCCGAGTGACTCGAATATTGTAACCGCGAAGTCCACGACGGTAACAAGGTAGTTAGAAGCGACCGCGCATCCCGCATGGTAGAGAGCTTTCTCTCCGGCCGGCAGTACCAGCGGCCTGCCGCCAAGCGCCTCGATAATCAAACCGCACTCATCGGAATACTCAGCCGCGCACTCAAGGCCGATGTACGAGCCTTTGAGGTTTTTCACCGCCTGCTCAGGGGCCGCGAGGCTCTGTATAGGGTGGAGCGACGCTACGGCCGCCCCTGCATTTTTTGCCGACTCAAGGACATCAACCCCGAGCGCCCCGCTCATGTGTACCACGAGCTGGCCTTTGCCGAAGCCCCCGCCTGACGCAACCTTGTCGCAGGCCTCTTTTATAGCCTTGTCCGGGGTGGTGATGAAGACCCAGTCGGCGGCCTTTGTTGCGGATACTGAATCTGTACCCGGCTCGCCCTCTCCGATGAACGAGGCTGCCGCCTTCGCGTTATTTATATTGCGCGAGACCACGGACTTTATCGTGTAGCCCTTTTCGTGGAGGAGCCTGCCTACCGCCGACCCTACCACCCCCGCGCCGATAATTGAAACATTCTTCATTAAGGTATTTCCAGCCCTTCGAATATCCCGCATGCCGCCTGGAACGCCGCGCTGTCGGCCGGGAGGTCCTTAAGAGGCCTGCCCGCCATGTCGTACTCGAATATCTTCTGGTCGAGCGGCACGAAGCCCGCAAAATCCATCCCGGTCTTTGCGATGGCCTCCTGAAGTTCCGGCGTAAGGTCGCCGTCCGGTACGCGGTTCACAATCAGCACGCGCTTTCCTACGCTCAGGCCCAGTTCGTCCACGATGCCGTTGACGCGGCCTGCGGTCAGCACCCCCCTCGCGGACGAATCGGATATCACAAGCAGGAGGTCGGTGTCCTGGGTCGTGCGGCGCGACAGGTGCTCAAGCCCTGCCTCGTTGTCCGTGACGATATACGGGTAGTCGGCGACAAGGTGGTCGGTGTACCTCTGGATAACATTGTTGGCCGCGCAGTAGCAGCCGGGGCCTTCCGGCCTGCCCATCACGAGGAGGTCGAAACCCTTGGCCTCGACCATAACCTGCTGGATGCGCAGGTCCATGAACTCGTCGAGCGACATCCCGTGCGGCCTTGCGCCCGCGGTATCGAGCGCCTCCTCGCGGATATGCCCGATTGTGCTGTCGCACTCAACCCCGAGCACCTCGTTCAAGTTGCTGTTCGGGTCTGCGTCTACCGCAAGCACCGGGCCTTTGCGCTTTTCAGTCAGGTATCTTATCAGCATGCCGGTGAGCGTCGTCTTGCCCGTCCCGCCCTTCCCGGCCACCGCTATAGTATAACCCTTCAAAGAATTGTTCTCCGATATTCTAATGGAAGCTTTCCTTGTCGGTCGGGAACTCGCCTGACTCAACTTCTTTTTTATACTGGGCCATTGCCTTGACCGCCTCGGTCTTGAGGTCGGCGTATTTTTTCACGAACTTCGGCACGAACCTGTCGAACATCCCGAGCATATCGTGCATCACGAGCACCTGCCCGTCGCAGTCCGGCCCCGCGCCTATGCCTATCGTCGGGATGCCGACCGCCTTCGTGATGGCTGCCGCCACATCCCTGGGTATGCCTTCGAGCACGACCGCGCATGCGCCCGCCTCTTCGACGGCCTTCGCGTCCGCGATGAGCTTTGCGGCCTGCTCTTCGCCCTTGCCCTGCACCTTGAAACCGCCCATCCTGTGGACGGACTGAGGCGTAAGGCCGATGTGCGCTATTACCGGGATGTCGTATCGGGTCATAGCCGCGATAACGTCGCAGACGGCGGCCCCGCCTTCGAGCTTGACGCAGGCCGCGCCGTTTTGCAGGAACAGGCCCGCATTCCTCACCGCCTCGTTTACGCCGGTCTGGTAGCTCAGGAACGGCATATCGCCCACGACCATCGAGTTCTTCGCGGCACGGGCGACCATCCTCGTGTGGTACAGCATCTCTTCCATACTGACCGGCAGGGTGTTGTCCAGGCCCTGGACGACGACGCCGAGCGAGTCGCCCACGAGTAACATGTCTATGCCCGCCTCGTCCGCCATCTTGGCAAACGGGAAATCGTACGCCGTCAGCATCGTCAGTTTCTTGCCTTCAGCCTTCTTCTTATAAAGCTCCGGTATCGTCATCGTATCCTCTGTTTGATGTATTCTGGAAGGCTGGTAATGCCCTCAAAGGGGCGCCATTCTTCGGGAGTCAGCCGCAAGGCTGGCCCTATATGGCGGCCCGGCTGAGGGCTTACCTGCCTTCGATTCTCTTACTATATCCCGGCCCTGGTGAGTTTGAGGGCATTACCAGCCTTCAATATCCCGCATCCTACATCCCGGCCCTTGCGAGGATGTCGGGGACCTTGCTCTCAAGGCCGATAGCCATTACATGGACGCCCGCGCAGAGGCCTTTCTCCTTTATCATCCTGACCTGCTCGGCGGCGATATCCATGCCGCAATCGAGCGCGCCTTCCTTGCCCGCGGCCTTCAGCCTGTCTATCAGGGAATCCGGCACGGTGATGCCCGGCACAAACTTGTTTAAGAAGTTCGCCATGCCCGCGTTCTTCAGGAGCAGTATGCCCGCAAGTATCTTCACGTTGAACTTGCCCGCCCTGTCCATGAACCGCTCGAAATGCTCCATATCGTAGATGGCCTGGGTCTGGAAGAAGTTGGCCCCGGCCCTTACCTTCTTTTCGAACTTCATCATCTGCGGCTCGAACGGGTTGGCCTCGGGAGTAACGACCGCGCCCTGAAACAGGTTGGTCGCGCCCTTCATCTCGTTGCCCGCGAGGTCCTTACCCGCGTTCAGCGAGGCGACCGTCTGGAGAAGCTGCACGGATTCGAGGTCGTAGACGGCCTTTGCGGTTTTGTGGTCGCCCGCGGTGACATGGTCGCCCGTCATGCACAGGACATTCCTTATGCCGAGTATGTGCGCGCCCATAAGGTCGGACTGTATCGCGAGGCGGTTCCTGTCGCGGCAGGTGAGCTGGTATATGGGGTCGTGCCCCATGTCGAGCAGCAGCTTGCTGACCGCTATCGAGCCGATGCGCACGACGGCGCTCTGGTTGTCGGTAACGTTTATCGCGTGTATCTTGCCAAGCAGGTGCTCCGCGTGACCGAGCATCTCGGCTATATCCGTGCCTTTCGGCGGGCCGCACTCGGCGGTTATTGTGAACTCACCGGACTCCAAAGCCTCTTTGAATTTTTTCATTTGGACTCTTTCTCCTCTTTCTTGCGGTCCACGATGTAGACCTTGGGGCTGAGCTTCTTTGAATAGTCCTTCGGAGGGATAATCTCTTTCATCTTTTCGAGTTCGCCGGTGCGCTCCATGCGGGCGTATATCTTGGCCCACGCGCATTCTATGTCCGGGCTGACTTCGCACATCCCGTTGTTCGTGCCGCCGCACGGCCCGTTGAGTATGCCCTTGGGGCAGGTGGTCACAGGGCAGATGCCGCCGGTCTTGTCTATGATGCACTCGCCGCACATCGAGCAGCGCTCGTCGAACTGCTGGTAGCGGGTCATGTTGCCGAGGAACGAAGTGTCGTTGGCGGGATAGACCTTCTTGTCCTTGAACACCTCGACCATCGCCTGGGTGCCCGCGCCGCACGACATCACGAGGATTGCGTCGGATGCGTCTATCGCCTCCTTGAACGGCTTTAATTCGAGCTTGGTGCCGAGCACCTGGCATCCCGTCTTCGGTATGAACGTGCCGTTCACCTTTTTCCCGGCTTCCTCAAGCGCCGCCTTCATCTCGGCAACCGCCTCAGGGCTCCCTGTCCCGCACAGCGAGGCGCACTCGCTGCAGCCCAGAAGGAATACCGACCGGATTTCCTTCAAGCTGTCCAGCACGGCCTCTTTCTCTTTCGCCTTGGTGATTATCATCTTCTTAACCCCCTGAGTATTGCATTTGGGCCAAACCCGGGTCGCCCCGGCTGTTACTTCTTTATGAGTTCAAGCATCTCGGTGCGGGTCGAGGACTTCGACCGGAATATCCCGCGCACCGCCGAGGTGACCGTTCTGGAGCCGGGCTTCTTGACGCCGCGCATCGACATGCAGAGGTGCTCGCAGTCGATTACGACCATCGTGCCCTTCGGCTGTAAGGAATTCATTATAAGGTCGGCTAACTGGGCAGTAAGCCTCTCCTGCACCTGGGGCCGCTTTGCGAGAAGTTCGAGCGCCGCCGCAAGCCGGGACAGGCCGACGATATTGCCCTCCGACGGTATGTACGCGATGTGCGCCTTGCCGAAGAAAGGCGTCAGGTGATGCTCGCATATCGAGAAGAACGGTATGTCCTTTATCAGGACCATCTCGTCGTGGGTCTCGCCGATTATCGGTACGAGGCATCCTTCGGTAGGGGTCTCAAGCCCCGAGAATACCTCGGAGTAAAATTCCGCGACCCGCCTGGGCGTATCCTTCAGCCCCGGCCTTTCGATGTCCTCGCCTATCCCTTCGAGGATGAGCCGTACGCCGTCCTCAATCTTTTTAATGTCCATCAGTCAGGTACCACCCTCGATTCGGTTATTATCCTGTGCACCCTCCTGTCGTGCTCTTCCGAGGGGACCTTATCCATCATCTGGACTTCAAATGCTACCGCGACGAGCTTCGTCCGCGGGGAAATTTCTTCAAGCAGCTTGTCGTAATACCCGCCGCCGTAGCCTATCCTGCGGCACTCGGCGTCAAAACCCACCCCCGGCATTATTATAAGGTCGAGGCCTTCGGGGGCAAACGGGACGGCGTGCTTTTCGACCGGCTCGTATATGCCCATGTACCCGGCTTCGAGGTCCTTCTGCAGGTCGGATATCTCAAACAACCTCAGCCGTCTGGTCTTCCTGTCCACCTTCGGGACGACTACCCGCTTGCCAGCCTTCAGGGCCGATTCTATTATCGGCCTGGTTGCGACCTCGCTCCTGTAGCTGATATAAAACATTATAACGCGGGCGTCTTTATACTCAGGCAGGGAGAGAAGCCTCTCGCCGATGGCAACGCTCTTAAGCCGCCTGTCCTCGGGGTCGAGCGCGTCCCGCTTTATCAGCAGCCCGTGCCTCGCCTGCGCCTTTTCGGTTGCCTCCATCAGGACCGGGCCTCAAGTTTTGCCTTTATCACCCTTACCTCCGCCACCATCCTCGGGCTGCTCGAGAATACCTCCATGCCGCGGAGGTCCGCCTCTATTACTTCCGGGTTGTAGCTCAGGAAACCCAGAAGCTCTAAGCCGTCTACCCCCTTGCGGATATAATCCCTGTCCTCGTCCGAGCGGACCTTGTTGCCCACCACGCAGACGCGCGCGACGCCTAAATCGTCGGCAAGGGATTTGACCTGGAGCGCGGTCTGGACGCTGCGTCCTCCCGGCTCGACGACGACGATAAGGGCGTCCACGGCCTGGGAAGTCCCCCGGGTAAGGTGCTCGATACCGGCCTCCATGTCGAGGATGGCGACTTCGTCGCGCCTGAGTATGATATGGCGGACGAGGCTCTTCAAAAGCACGTTCTCAGGGCAGTAACAGCCTGCTCCTCCGGCCTTCTGGTGGCCCATCACGAGCAGTTTTATCCCTTTGTGGTTGTAGGAGAATTCGTCGGGTATGTCATCGACTCGGGGGTTCAGCTTGAACATGGAGCCGCCTGCGCCGGGTTTGGCGCCTGTGCGCTCCTCTATAAGCTCGTCCATCGCCGCGACAGGCTTGATGGCGTCTATCTTTTCCTGGGGTATTCCAAGGGACTGGGCGAGGTTGGCGTCGGGGTCCGCATCCACTGCGATGACCTTCCGGCCTTCCTCGTTGAAAACCATGGCAAGGATGCTCGATAAGGTTGTTTTGCCTACGCCGCCTTTTCCGGTAACAGCTATCTTCATCCGGCACTCCATATTGGATGCTTGGAAGGCCGTCCGGGATGCAGGCGTCTGTGCCTAAAGGCCTTCCGTTTGGTACGGGACGCTGCGAGACCTGACGGCCTGGCACCCGCGAGCCTGATTGTCAAAGAGAGCGAATTACTTTCTTTCAACCTTTTATTTGGATGCCTCGGGAGCGTTGTAGCCAAGCCTTTTGGATATCTCGGCCGCGCCCTTCAGCGTAAGCGGTAAAAGCTCTTTTATTATCCGTTCCAAGCCCATCCGGTAACCGGGGCCGGAGACGCATATCGCCGCGACAGCCTTGCCCGTATAGTCCATTACCGGTGCGCTGACGCAGAATACCTCTTCCTCGTATTCCTCGAGGTCGAGGGCGTATCCCCTCGAAGCTACCTCTTTTAAGTGGCTGTAAAGCTCGGACCTCTCGCAGATCGTGTTGTCCGTGAACTTTTCGAACTTCGTCTTCGGGAATACCTTGTCCAGCTCCTCGCGGGAGAGATACGCAAGCAGCGCCTTGCCGACCGAGGTGCAATAGGCCGGAAGGACCGCTCCCACGCGGTCTGCCACGCGGACCGAATGGGTAGTCTCGGCGATGTCCATGTATACTATTTTCTCGTTCCTCAGTACCGCGAGGTACACCGTCTCGTTGCACCTGGCAAGGAGCTCTTCCATGACCGGGCGGGCCTGCTTTATAAGGCCTGTCTGGACGAGGAATACCTGGCCCATCTCGAATGTCTTTATCCCGAGCCGGTAATTGCCGGTGGACTTGTTCTGCTCTATGTAGCCCCTCGTCTCGAGGGTGGCGAGCAGACGGAAGACATTGTTTTTGTGGAGTCCCAGGCTCTCGGACAGCTCGGTTACGCCCAAGTCCTCTTTTGCGGCGCCCTTGAACGCCTCGAGGATGTCGAGTGCGTGCACGACCGACTGGATCGTATAGTCCTGTTTGGGCCGGCGCAACTTTACCGAGGACTCTTTAGTTGCCGATGCGCTTTTTTTAACGGTTGTTTTTGCCATATGCCTCGTATTTTAAAACAAGGTTTGATTACTGTCAAGAGTTTATTTGCCCGAAATCCCTAATTTTTTTTGTTTCTTAAAAAATCCAGCAGCCTGGCCATGTCCGGCGGGATTTCCGCCGTAAATTCCATATATTCCCCGGTTGCCGGGTGCCTGAAGCCAAGCATCCTGGCATGGAGCATCTGGCGGGGGACCTTCATCCCGAGCAGTTTGCCAGCGTTGGGCCCGCCGTAGGTCCTGTCCCCGGCGAGTGGGAGGCCGATATGCGCCATATGCACCCTTATCTGGTGAGTACGGCCGGTCGCCAGCCGGAGCGAAAGCAGCGCCGCCGACCCGTACCTCTCCAATACCTTATAGTGCGTAGTGGCCGTCCTGCCCCTGAAGGTTACGGCCGACATCTTCTTCCTGTCCGTTATATGCCTTCCGATGGATACCGTAACCGTGGCCTCGGTGTCCTTCGGGTTGCCCACCACGACCGCAAGGTATTCGCGGCTGTGCTCGTGGCGCTTGAACCCCGCCGCAAGGGCGGTATGGGCGCGGTCGGTCTTTGCCGCCACAATTACCCCGGAGGTGTCCTTGTCTATCCTGTGTACGATGCCCGGCCTGAAATCCCCGCCAATGGACGACAGCTTGCCGCAGTGGTAGAGCAGGGCGTTGACGAGTGTGCCGTCGTAGTTCCCGGCCGCGGGATGCACCACAAGCCCCGGCGGCTTGTTTATCACTATTACTTCGGCATCCTCGTACAGGATATCAAGCGGAATATTCTGTGGCTCGGCTTTTGGCGGCTCGGCTTCGGGCACTGTCAGGCTTATCTCGTCTCCGGGCCGGAGCTTGTAGTTGGCCTTCCTCGGCAGCCCGCCGACCAGCACAAGTCCCGCCTCTATAAGCCTCTGGGCCTGGCTCCTCGTCAGGTCCACCTTTGCGCCCGCGACAAAGATATCGAGCCTCATGCCGGTTACATCCGGCTTAAGGATTAATTCTTTAACTACCACATTCTCCAAATAATTTCACCACAGAGACACGGAGACACGGAGAAAAACTTTAAACATTTTTTTGGGTTTAACCCCTAAAGCAAAGATTTTCTCTCTTTTATATTTCTCTGTGTCTCTGTGCCTCCGTGGTTAATCAGGCTTCGCTTAATATTTTGGTTTTCAGTATCAGTATCTCGAGCGACATCGAGGCCTTGGCCATCAGCGCCGTGAGCTTGTCGAACCCGCCTTTTTTTATGATGGAGCCTTCTCCGTCGTCGGCGTACAGCACCCCGACGACCTTCCCCTTTATTATAAGGGGTATCGCCGCGGCCTCCTGCGGGCCTTTGCCGCCCAGATGTTCGAGCATCGTCATATTATCCGGGACCCTGAGCACGGGGCCTTTGTATGTGGCCTTCTCCTCGATTACGGACTTGAAAATGCACTGCTCGCCTATTGACAAGCTTATACCCGCGACCATCTCGTCCGACAGCCCCTTCCCTGCCGCCCTCCAGCCCGCGACCGCGTTGCCGCGAACCAAAAACAGCACCGCGCGGGACACTTCCGCGGCGGCGGCTTTCACGACCGCGCCCGCTATCGCCTCCCTGTCGGACGGGTTGGCGAGTATCGCGTACGGGTTCTCCGGCGCGGCAGGCTGAACCGGAACAGGCTGAACAATTGGAGGAACAGATGCCTGCTGCACCGGCGGCTGGACAGTCGGCTGAACGGGCGCCTGCTGTGCCTGCGGCTGAGGCGCGGACGGCTGTGATATATCAGGCTGAGAAATTACCTCGGGCTCCGGCCATTCGAACTTTGCCGGCTGGGCCATGTAATCTATTTCGGGCTCGTCATCGGGCTCCGGCGGCTGCGGTTCCGGCTCCTTCACAGGCGGAGGCGGAGGAGGAGAGGTCTTCACGCCGCCCGGCGCGGTTTTCTTATCCTCTTCGTCGAGTATCGAGATATATCTTAAGTTCCTCTTTATGCCGTAGAATTTTTCGAGCGCGTAGAGTATCCGTATCTCGGATGCGATATAGGTCTTGATGTCGAGCCCGACGATGAAGCGCATTTCGTCGATGACGGCGACATCGTTCGGGTCTTTCATCGCGAGGTGCAGCCGGGCGCGCTCCCTGAATATCGGGAACGCCGTGTACTTCTTCGCAAGCTCGGTCGGGAAGGCGTCAATGGCGTCCTGCGGGATGTCCTTGAACTTGTCCGGCCCAGCATAGGGGACTCCGAGCACCTTCCCGAGGAATCTGGCAAGGGCCTCCTCGGTGACGGCGCCCATCTCGACGAGGTTCGTGCCGAGCCTGCCGCCGAATATTATCTGCCGCTCAAGGGCCTTCGCCAGCGTCTCGCTGGAAATCTGCCCGTCTTTGACCATCGCCTCGCCAAGCCTCAAAACTTCGGCCTCCGTTATCTCTTTCCGCCCTTAAGCGGGTAGTTTTCCCTGATTACCTTCAGCAGTTCGTCCGGCGTCGGCACACCGCCTCCCGGCCTTCCGTAGAACTCGACCGGCCTTTTGCCGTTCACGGAAAGCCTCACGTCCTCCACCATCTGGCCGAGGTTCATCTCGATGGTCAGGAATTTCTTCGCCTTAGCCGCCAACGCCGCAATCGGCGCATCCGGGAACGGGAACAGCGTCACGGGCCGGATTAACCCGACCTTCATCCCCTCCTCGCGCGCCATCTTTACGGAGGCCTTCGCAACCCTCGCCGCGCTTCCGTATGCGCACACGACCAGGGCCGCGCCGCCGGTCATGAACTCCTCGTGCATCCCTTCCTTTTTGCGGATGGCGTCGAACTTTTTTTTCAGCAGCATATTGCGCCGTTCCAGTTCGCCCTCGCCCATAAAGAGGGACTTGACTACATTCGGCCCGCGCCCCTTGCAGCCCGTGAGCGCCCAGGGCTTCGCAAACTCCTTGAGCTTCGGCCTGTGAAGCACTACCGGCTCCATCACCTGTCCGAGCAGTCCGTCCCCCAGTATCATCACGGGGTTCCGGTACTGGTCGGCCTTCTCAAATGCCTTGATGGCCAGGTCGTAGGCCTCCTGCGCTGTGGCGGGCGCATAGACGAGCATCTTGTAGTCCCCGTGCCCCCCGCCTTTGGTCGCCTGGAAATAGTCCGCCTGCGACGCCGATATGTTGCCAAGGCCGGGGCCGCCGCGCTGGATATTTATGATAAGCGCCGGAAGCTCCGCGCCAACGAGGTATGAGATGCCCTCCTGTTTCAGGCTTATCCCCGGAGACGACGAAGAGGTCATAGCGCGCATCCCGCAAGCCGCCGCTCCGTACACCATGTTTATGGCCGCGACCTCGCTCTCTGACTGGATGAACACGCCCCCGGCTTCGGGGAGCCTGGCCGCCATATACTCCGGTATCTCGTTCTGCGGGGTGATGGGATACCCGAAAAAACAGCGGCAGCCGGCCGCAATCGAGCCTTCGGCCAGCGCCTCGTTGCCCTTCATCAGAACTCGTTTTTCAGGCATAAAATCCTCAAGACTACGGGTATACGGCTTCCCAGAAATTGCCGATGACGGTTACATCGCCGCTCTTTACCGGCTGACGCTTCTCGTCCTGGAAGCCCTGGACGGCGGCGGCGCCCACCTTGAATACATCGAACGAGAATGTGCCCACAGACAGGCGCACGGACGCAAAGGAGTTGGGCGACACGGTCGTCTGCGGGACATCCGCAGGCTCCTTGAATACGAACAGCACGGTGTCCGATGAATTGTTTATCAGCTTGCCCAGGGGTTCGAGGCCGGAGCTCTCTTTTGCCTGGGTTGCCCTCTCAAGTATTGCGCCCTGCCGCTTGCTCTCGGCCTCGGCTTCCGCGTTACGCTTCTCGCGCTCGGCCCTGAGCTTCGCCTGGTCGCGGTCGTACTCGCCGAGGGATGCAAGCTCCGACCCGGCGGCCGCGGCATACGCCGTGCCGGGATACTTCGCGATTATCTCCTGAAAGGCCTCTTTCGTGTACCTCTTCCGGGCGGCGAGGTAATCCGGGTTCAGCTCCCTCAGCAGGCCGTCCGGACGTTCGCGGACCGCGTCCGGCAGGTACTTG
>DASXVI010000365.1:0-5306 GCA_036504315.1 Nitrospirota bacterium | reverse complement strand
GAGACCGGGGGGAAAGTCCGTGCCATCGCGGCGAGGACGAAGGAGCGCGGGTCCAGCCGCCCTAAAATTTCAAGATACCTGCTGTCAGGAATATTGACCTGCGGCCATTGCGGGGCTAAGATGCACGGCCAGCAGGGAGTGTACCGGTGCGCGACACGCTGTCCAGACGGCAGGACGCTCGGCCAGCAGAAGATTGAGAAGATTGTGCTGCGCTGGATGCTTCACGACTATTTCGATGAAAAAGCGGTTGCCTCCGCGCTGGCCGGAGCCGCGCGAAATATGGGCAGGGAAAAGAAAGACAGGGCCGCCTCCAAACTCAAAATCGAAAAGAATGTGAAGCTCATAGATAATAAAATATCACGGCTGCTGGCTCTTTATGAGGACGGCGAAATCGACCGCGAAACCATCAACAGTAAGGTTAAGGCGCTTGAGGTTCAGAAGCGCGAACTTACAAGGGTACTGGCTAATCTGAGCGTGGAATTTATCGTGACCGCGCCCGCGCTGCCGACCATAAGAAATATAGTCCTGGCCCTGAACTATGAAAACTCGGAAAATCTGATTTTTAAAAAAGAACTCTTGCGTTTGATATTAAAAAATGCAACGATAACAACAATTAACAAGACTCAAAGAAAATTAGAAATTACTTACGAATACATAAAAGATAGACATTTGAAAGAGATAATCACCTTTTAGTTGGGTTAATATCGAGTACCTTAGGGATCACCAAATTATAAAGAAGGCCCGCAGAAATGCGGGCCTTCTTGTTTTACGGGTGAAAAACATTGTCGGCCACCGGCTGGTCGAAGAGTACTTTGGTTATCGTGGTCTCGCCGATGAAGGTCCCGCCGGAGCCGTAGTTCGTAATCTTGTACGGCATCATCACACCGCCCGTCTTTCTGAAATCCGAGAACCCCGCGCGAAGGCTCGTCACAGGGCCGGTCTTGCCCCCGCCGGGCATGGTTATAATGCCCTCGGCCTCCACGATGAGGCTTGTATTTTCACTGACCCATATCTTTATCGTCGGGCCTTCGGAATCGTTCAGCTCCAAAACCTTTGCGGGCGAGCCTTCGATTTTTTCCTCGCCGAGGCTCTTGATTTTATACTGCCCCGTCATCAGGCCGTAGGGAAGGTCGAGCTGCTTATACTGGTACAGCATCGCCAGAAACGGCGGCCCCGTTACCTCGACCACCTGTCCTACCGGTCCCCTCCAGCCCCGTTTTCCGTCCAGCATCCGAATCTCGCTCGAACGCGCAAGCTGGGTCTCGACGCGGAGCTTCCTGCCGTCGCGTATGAAAAAGCGCGCATACCTGCCTGAGTCACTGCGGAACTGGTCTACTATAGTGCCGATTGCCAGGACGCTGTGGGCATTTACGATGGCGTCGCGGCCGCCATAGGCCTTCACAATCCGACCCACCATATCAGGCTGGCCGCCTGCTTGTGCAAAGGATGCCGTAAAGAAAGAACCGCATATTAAAAATACCGCACACAAAAACCCGGACGACCGCATAAATGACTCCTGTTCATTAATTTTGAATTGTATGCTTTAAATCTACCATAAATTCTCAAAAAACCGATTGTTATTTTGACTTAATGTTTTTTTCTGATATAATAACAGACACTTCCGCAGTTAAACTCACTTGAAACAGCAGGGAAGCCATCGTGAAAGTTTTAGGATTTGCCGGCAGCCCGAGGATAAACGGGAATACCGAACTGCTCTTAAAAGAACTGCTCCGGGGAGCATCCGACGCAGGCGCCGAGACGGAGCTTATCGAGGTGCGCAAGGTCAAATTCGACCCCTGCATCTCCTGCAACAGGTGTTTCGTGACGGGCCGTTGCGAGGTCGAGGACGCCTTTCAGCCTATCTACGGCAAGATAGTCGAGGCCGACCACATAGTGCTCGCCTCCCCGATATATTTCATGGCCGTCTCGGCCTGGGCAAAGGCGCTGATAGACCGCTGCCAGTGCTTCTGGGCCAAGAAGTACATACTCAAGGAGCCCGCTCCGGCATATCACGGCGATATCGAGCGGAAGGGCATATTCATCTCTACCGCCGGAAGCACCATAAAGCAGTCGTTCGACGGCGCGGTATTTTCCATCAATTTTTTCTTTGACGCAATCGGAGTCAAGCCATACAGAAACCTGCTGTATTCAGGCATAGACGACAAGGGCGCTATTAAGGACCACCAGACGGCCCTCAAAGAGGCCTACGACGCCGGGGTCGAACTGGTAAAAGGTAAATAACCTCGGCAGGGATACACTCAGAGGGACGCCATTTCTTCGGGGCGTCAGCCGAAGGGCCCTTAATAATGGCGGCCCGGTTGAGGGTGTCCCTGTTGAGTGAATCTCTACCGAGACAGGGCAATCATGGAAGAGCGGCTTAAGAAATTTAAGGCCAACCCGAAACTCATCCACACCAAAGACGGTGCGGTCGAGCTTTTCTGCTCTTCCTGCGACTTCTACAAAGACAGCGACAAAGACCTCGAATGCGGGGCTTTCAAACTGCTGCGCAAACTGATAAACAACGGAACGCTCACCATCGACGAGATTGCGGATGCCATACGAGAAAAATAAGTACATAGTGCTGTCGGAATCATGCTCCATCCGTCTGCTCGACAAGCCCTTCGTCTATAATAAAAGGACAGACGAGCTCTACGAGATGGGCGAGCCCGCGGCCTGCCTCCTCTGCAAGTGCGACGGAACTGCGACCGTCGGCGGGCTTGGCGCCGACCCTGGGTTCGTCGAATACTGCCTGAAGGAAGGCATCCTGGAGCTGACTGACTGGCCGAACAAGCGGCATATCACATGCAAGGAATCCGAGACTCCGATGCTCCGGTATCTCGAACTCCACCTGACGAACCGCTGCAACCTCGCCTGCCGCCATTGCTACCTTTCGGCCGGAGATGGCAACGACCTGGAACTGATAAAAGTGTTCAAGGTCTTTGAGGAGTTCGATGCGCTTCAGGGCCTGAGGCTGATGCTGTCGGGCGGAGAACCGCTCCTGCACCGCCAATTCTGGTATATCAACGAGCGGCTGAACGATTACGGTTTTCGGGCCATCCTTCTGACGAACGGGACCCTGATTACCAAAGAAACCGCCGAGCGGCTCAAATGCCATGAGGCCCAGGTCAGCCTTGACGGGATGCAGGCTTCGCACGATATGCTGAGGGGGCAGGGCAGTTTTGCAAAGGCGGTTAAGGGCATAGAGAACCTGCTCGCGGCCGGGATAAGGACCTCCGTCGCCACGATGGCGACTACCCTGAACAAGGCCGAGTTCGACGACATGGACGAGCTGGTAACCTCGCTCGGCGTGTCGGAGTGGACGGTAGACGCCCCTTCGATGTCGGGCAGGTTCCTGGAGAACCCGTCGCTGATGCTTCCCCCGCAGGAATCCGGGCCGCTGCTCAACTACGGCTTCGGCGGCGGGATACATACCGGGCCGGAAGGGTTCGCGTGCGGCTCAAACCTGATGGCCGTCGGCAGTAACGGCAGCGTGGCCAAATGCGGGTTTTACATTGGCAAGCCGGCCGGCAACCTGTCCGAGGGGCTTGCCGCGTGCTGGGAGAGGCTGAAGCCTTTAAGGCTCGACGAACTTGGATGCTCCTGCGAGCACAAGGCCGAATGCCGGGGCGGATGCCGGTATCGTGCCGAATCCTACGGTTGCGGGCGGGGCGCGGACCCCGTGAAATGCCATGCCTTCGGAATCAAATCCAAAGAAGGAGGTGCGTGTGATGACCATATCTAAAGTCGTGAAAGCTACCTCGGGCGTTTGCAAATGCAAGAGTTCCTGCTAAAGGTTATCCGGAGGCCCGGACGACCGGGCCTTCTTATTTTGCAGGCCGCGCGAAGCCATAACAGGCGGGCTCCGGCCGATGCCCGATAATATTTATTTACGCCTCCGCAAAATTTACTGTTGACATTTGGGGCCCGCTATTGTATAAAATGTCCTTCTGAGCGGGGCGTGGCGCAGCCTGGTAGCGCACCTGCTTTGGGAGCAGGGAGTCGGAGGTTCGAATCCTCTCGCCCCGACCAATGTGGGCGATGAACCGAGATGGACCAGAACGGTTCTTTATCAAATAGGCGCCCGTAGCTCAGGTGGATAGAGCAACAGCCTTCTAAGCTGTGGGCCGCAGGTTCGAGTCCTGCCGGGCGCACCAGTTGCAAGAGTGCCCGGCAAGATAAAGTGTAATACCGGATTGTGGTGAGTGTAGCACAATGGTAGTGCACCAGATTGTGGATCTGGCCGCTGTGGGTTCGAGTCCCATCACTCACCCCACTTGTTACAACCGGTCTGGTCTTCCGCCAGTAAGACTACGCGGGCGCCCGTAGCTCAGTTGGATAGAGCGTCGGACTTCGAATCCGCAGGCCGCAGGTTCGAGCCCTGCCGGGCGCACCAAGAGTGCGAGGCAGTTTAAAGGGCGCCTGTAGCTCAGTTGGATAGAGCAACGGATTCCGGTTCCGTGTGTCGGGAGTTCGAGTCTCTCCAGGCGCGCCATATACACCGGGCGACATAGAGTTTCAAGTTTTCTTGGGTCGTTAGCTCAGTTGGTAGAGCAGCTGACTCTTAATCAGCGGGTCGTAGGTTCGAATCCTACACGACCCACCAAGAAAATCAAAAGGGGTTGCGAGAAATCGCAGCCCCTTTTTGCGTTCCCACGAGATTGACAAATATTTTGCGAGGGTTAGATTTAGAAGACAAGGCATAGACATGCAAGCTCACGAAAAAGGAGACTCCAAAATGAACTACATTAATGTAGGCAAAGAGAACTCCAGCAACATCGATATCTACTATAAGGACTGGGGCAAGGGCCAGCCGATAGTATTCAGCCACGGCTGGCCTCTGAGCGCGGACGCATGGGAGGACCAGATGCTCTTCCTGTGCGAGCGCGGCTACCGTGTCGTTGCCCATGACAGGCGCGGGCATGGCCGGTCGAGCCAGCCCTGGGTTGGCAACGATATGGACACATACGCCGACGACCTCTCGGCGCTCATCGAAAAACTCGACTTAAAAGACGCAATCCTTGTCGGCCATTCCATGGGCGGCGGCGAAGTAGCCCGCTATATCGGCCGCCACGGCACGAAGCGCGTAGCCAAGGCCGTGCTGATCAGCGCGATTCCGCCGCTGATGCTGGAGACTGCCGCCAACCCCGGCGGCCTGCCGATGGAGGTGTTCGACCAGCTCCGCGCCAGCATCCTCGCCGACCGCTCGCAGTTCTTCAAGGATATCAGCGTTCTGTTCTACGGTTCAAACAGGCCGGGCAACAAGGTCTCGGAAGGCCTGCGGGACTGGTTCTGGCTCCAGGGGATGC
>DASXVI010000364.1:0-5409 GCA_036504315.1 Nitrospirota bacterium | reverse complement strand
TCCTCCTTGTTACCACTATGAACGACCCGCAGGAGGCTGAGCGGTGCAAGTTTGCCGGGGCAAACGGCACTATAAATAAGCCTATCGACCGGGATGAGCTTGCCTCCGAACTCGCGAAACTTCTGGGCATACCGGCCCGGCAGTCCATCAGGATACTCGTAAAGGTCAGGATAGACGGCCTGCACGGCACGGAATTCTTTATAGCCAATACTGTGGATGTGAGCGTGAGCGGGCTTTTGTTCGAATGCGACCGCGAACTCGACTTAGGCGAGATAGTCGAGGCTTCGTTCTTCCTGCCGGCCACCAACAGCTATAACCGGGTTGTGGCAAAGGCCGAAGTGGTCCGCAGCGTTGTATCCGAGGGCACATACCGCCGCTACGGCGTCAGGTTCGTGGAGTTCAAGGAAGGAAATTCGGAAATTATCGCGGAATTCATTTTCAAAAAAACCGGAAAAAGTTGAAAAGGCGCTCCAACATTATCCTGCCCGCCATCTGGACGGCGGTGATATTCGTCCTTGCCACCTCATTTTTCGGGAGCAGGACGACAGAACCGGTTATCTCCAGAATTTTAAATGAATTCCTGCCCCAGCTTGCCAATTATGCCGAATATATAAATTACATTATCCGCAAAATGGCCCATGTCGCCGTATATTCCGTGCTCGCGGCGCTCTGGTACAGGGGGCTTGTCCTCGAAGGCGTCAGGCCGCTTCGGGCGGCTGAGATTGCCGTCCTGCTCTCGATATTATGCGCATCCGGTGACGAGCTTTTCCAGGCGACGCAGGGCCGCACCTCGCTGCCCAAGGATGTCCTTCTCGATTCGCTGTCGGCTATGCTAGGCGTGCTGGTATTCAGGCGTGCGGCAGACGCCGCCTCCAGGAAGACGGCGCCCTGAGTGCATATCAGGCAGCCTTTCCGCCTTTTTCCGCTTTTGCTATATACTCTTCCGGGTTTTTCAGAAAATTCTGCTGGCATTCCTTGCTGCAAAAATACATCTTCTTCCCGCCGTGGAGCGTGGTGAAATCAGTAGTTTCACTCACATCCATCCCGCATACGATATCCTTTTTCATCCTGCACCTCCATTTTATATTAATTATAACACAATGCAGTATGGTCCAACCGGGCATCGGTTTTTCCGGGGTCAAACAGCTTGTATAAAAAAATCCTTTTTGATACTATTTATTAGCTATGAAACCAAAAAACCTGATAATAGACTGCGACGATACCCTCTGGGAAAACAACCGCTATTTTCTTGAGGCGCACCAGAAGTTCCTGTCCCTGATGCAGGGAAGGGGGCACGACCGCCAGAAGGTCGATATGCTCCTGTTGAAGCTCGAAATGGACAATGTCCCAAAGTACGGGTATGGCGCAAAAAGCCAGGCACGCTCGATGGCCGACGTGTATATGCTGTTTGAGCCTGACCCCGACCCGGAAACGCTGATGATGATAAACGCTATTGGGGAGGCGGTGTTCAACCACCCCGTGACATTGCTGCCGGGCGTGAAGGAAACCCTTCCGAAACTGTACGGCAGGTACAGGCTCTTCCTCTATACCAAGGGCAACCATGACGAGCAGTTGGGGAAGATTAAGAAATCCCCGATGGCAAAGTTCTTTGAGCAGTACAGGATTGTCCCGGAGAAAAACCAGGTTTCGTTCCGGGAGATGCTCGACTCGTTCGGGCTTGCGCCTTCCGAGACCTGGATGGTGGGCGACTCTCCAAAGTCGGATATCCTGCCCGCCGTTGCCAACGGGGTCAGGTCGGTCTATATTCCCTTTGAGCTGACTTGGGCGGTTGAACGGCAGGAACTGCCGGAGTCGGAACATATCATAACGGTGGAAACCTTCGACCACCTGGAAAGGCTCCTGCTTTGACAAAGAAGAAAAAGGGCGGGTCTTCCCTCCCGGAGGCCGGAAGCGCCGGGTATTTTGAGGACCTGCTGTACAGCCTGACCGAGGGGATTGTAGTCTTTGACAGCGATATGCAGCTGTCGAGCGCAAACCGCGCCGCGCAGGAGATGGCCCATATTCTCCTGCCGGATATGCTGGGGAAGAAGGCGTCGGAGGTGCTCGGCAAGCCTAACAAGGCGCTTGCGGAGCTTGCGCAGAAGACGCTCGCCTCGGGCCGTCCCCACACCAGTTTTACCGGAGAACTTGTCCGGCCCGACAGCACAAAGGTCCCGGTTGAGGCGTCCGCCGTGCCGGTAGAGGACGCGGAAGGACTGCCGGTAGGAGTAGCGCTTGTCCTTCGCGAGGCGTCCCATATCAGGGACTTGGAGGAGGCGATAAAAAAATCCGAGCGGCTGGCATATCTCGGCACTATGGCGGCATCTGTCGCACACGAGGTAAGGAACCCGCTCGGAGGGATAAAAGGCGCCTCCCAGCTCATGCGGGACGAGATAAGAGGAATGCCCCAGGAAGACTCCCTGATGGAATACCTGGGCGTCATTATAAAGCAGGTGGACAGGCTGACCGGGATACTGGATTCGCTCAAGGGCCTGTCGAAGCCGACCGCTCCCAGGCACGCCCCCGTCAACCTGCACAGCATATTGGACGAGTCCTTGACGCTCATGGCGCCGGATATCCGAAAACAGAAACTGAAAGTGAAACGCGAGTATGACCCGAGTATGCCGGAGGTCGTCTGCGACGAGTCCGGGCTCTCAGGAGTCTTCTTGAACCTGATAAAGAACGCGGTCGAGGCGATGGGCCAGGGCGGCGTGCTGACGCTCCAGACCGGCATCCCATCCGACTTCCTCTACTCTTCGATAAGGACGGACAAGGGCAAGAAGACGATGGTTGCGGTGAAGATAGCGGACACCGGGACAGGCATCAAGGCGGACGCGCTGAAGGAGATATTCAACCCGTTTTATTCCACAAAGGGAGGCGGACTCGGCCTGGGGCTGGCGCTCTCGCTCAAGATTGTCGAGGAGCACGGAGGCACTATAAAGGCTGAAAGTGTACCCGGCAAGGGCACCACCTTTACGATTTACCTGCCGGTCTACAGATAAAGCCGAAAACATTTCATGAGGAGGAGCGCATGAGGAATACCCTGATGTTTGCCGTCCTTTGTGCGGGTAAAATTCTAAGAAGGCGTCCATTTTCGGACGCCTTTCCAATTGTAGGGGCCGACCCTCGTGTCGGCCCTTGTCTTTCCTGAGTCAAAAGGGCCTGCACGACGGCGGGCCCCTACATTAAAAGCCTCGTTATCTCTTTCTCGACCTCTGCATCCACAGCCGCTTCGATAAGCTGTTCACCGGCGTACCCGTCCTTGGCATCATCTACTTTAGCCATCTCAAGTTTTACCGCCCGTCTTTGGGGGTGGGTCTTTATCGTCGTGTAAGCCCTGACTACCGCCGCGACATCGGCCTCCCGGAACACCAGCGTTTCTCCGGTATCGGTTTTAACCGCCAGCCGCAGGTGCCGGTGGCCAACAGGGACGGCAAGCAGCGCCGACTCTATCTTTACGCTGGTCGCGCCCATCAGGACATGGTCATTTCTGAGCCGGTCTTGAAGGCGTTTATCGCCTGGTGCATGGCGACTGCGCGGGAGGTCATATCCTGCGATGCGCGGGATAGCTCCTGGACGGCCTTGAGGTTGTCCCTCGCGATATCGGTTATCTGCTCGATGGCCTTGACGACAACTTCTCCGGTGTATTTCTGTTCCGTAGTAGCGTTGGCAACCTGCTGGGTCATCGAGTTCATCGTCTCGACGGCCTGCAATATCCTGTTCCCGGCAACCGTCTGTTCCTTCATGGCGTGCGCGACCTGAATCGTGATGAGGTTTATGTTTTCTATTGCCGTGCGGATGTGGTCGGTGCCTGAAGACTGCTCCTTGACTGCGTTCGTAACCTGGTCGGTAGAATGGACCATGTCCTCTACGAGCTTCAGCATCTGGGTGGCCGCCAGGCTCTGCTCCTGGGTTGCATTTGCTATCGCTGACATTATTTCGTTCGTGGCGCCGACGCTTTCGAGAATCCTCTTCAGTGATTCCCCGGCCTTGTCCGCGAGCTTGATGCCTTCCTTGGTCTCGTGCGACGCCGCCTCGGTGGTCTTGACCGCGTTTGCCGTCTCGATCTGTACCTGCTTGATGAGCTTGCCGATTTCGCTTGTTGCCGAGACGGAGCGGTTGGCGAGGTTTTTAACCTCCTGCGCGACGACCGCAAAACCGCGTCCCTCCGCGCCAGCCTTTGCCGCCTCTATCGTGGCGTTCAGGGCGAGCAGCTTTGTCTGGTCGGCTATGTCCTCTATGACCTCTACTATCATGCCGATATCCACGGAGCGCTTGCTGAGCGTGCCTATGACTTTATAGTTTTCGTCCATTACTTCCGCTATCCTGCTGATCCCCTCAATCGCCCGTTCGACCGCATCGCTGCCGGCCTTTGCATCGAGCGCCGCCTTGTGTGAGAGCTGGCTTGCATCGGATGTGTTGCCGTCTACCTGGCTGATGGACGCGGCCATTTCCTTTATCGTCGAGGAAGTCTCGGCGACCGTGCCGGTGAGCATGTCCGCGTTCTTCGCTATATGGTCTATGGACGCGGTCATCTGTTTGATGGTACGGGAGGTATCGGAGACCGAGCTTGAAAGCATCTCGGCATCAGAAGAAACCTTGTCGAATGAACGGGTCATCTCCATGATAGTGCTGGAAGTTTCCTGGACATTCTCCGCGAGGCATTCGGCGCTCTCGGAGACGGATTTGAAAGATGCGGACATCTCCTCCATGCTGGAAGAG
Organism: Nitrospirota bacterium; assembly: GCA_036504315.1. Classification (GTDB taxonomy): domain Bacteria; phylum Nitrospirota; class JACRHJ01; order JACRHJ01; family JACRHJ01; genus DASXVI01. Next base: position 687 of record DASXVI010000364.1, on the reverse strand, counting down.
GTCTGGTCAGCGGCGCTGGCCTGTATGAGCGCCCCGCTGGAAATGTTTTCGGACTTCTGGTTAAGCTGCTGGCTCCCGAACGCGACATCGTCCGCCGATGTTTTAACGACGGATATCAGCTCCCGCAGCCTGTGGGCCATTTTGTCGAGGGCCTGGGCAAGCCTGCCCGCCTCGTCGTTCCATTCGCTCTCTATGCTCTGCGTCAGGTCGCCTTCGGCCACGGCTGTAGCAAAGTCTACAGCCTTCTTCAGCGGGTGGTACACGAAGTAGCGCGAGCACCAGTAGACGAGCAGGACGAGCAGAGTCGTTAATATCAGTCCGCCCCAGAGCATATATTTTAGTATGGAGTCGGTTATCCTGGTAAAATCCTCGACATACATGCCGGTGCCGATAACCCAGTTCCAGTTGTCGTACGGGGCGTATACCACTATCTTCTCTCTCGCCTTGGTCTCGCGCAGTTCTTTGTTCAGCCAGGGATACCTTATAATTCCGTTTTTCTTCTGGAGTATCTCTTTTATGAACTCACGGCCGTCGGCATCCTTGGAATCCAGGATATTCGTGCCTTCCTTTGCCGGATGGACTACCAGAGTTCCGTAGGTCGGGCCTTCCTTGCCGTCGAGCGCATAGATATAGCCGGTTTCGCCTACTTTTATGGACCTGATCTTGTCCTTGAGGGATTTAAGCCCT